>CABXUO010000020.1 GCA_902515455.1 uncultured SAR86 cluster bacterium | reverse complement strand
TAATTTTGCCAATCTGTTGAAATGTATGCAGTCCCATTATTTTTTAGTACTTTTGCTAGAATTTTTAAAAAGTCATTTTTAATAAGCCTTCTTTTATGATGTCTCGCTTTGGGCCATGGATCAGGACAAATAATATAGATTTCATCAAAAATTCTATTAGGGAGCTTGAAAAGTAAGTCACGCACATCTTGATCAAAAATTTTTATATTCTTTAAAGAATTCTTAGCAATATTATTAAGGAGGCTACCTATTCCTGAAAGATATACTTCTGATCCTACTATTAATGCATTAGGATTTTTCGATGCCAAAAATGAGGTATTTTCTCCATTGCCAAAACCTATCTCTAAAATAATTTTTTCATAGTCGCTAGCAAGTTCCAATAATTCATTGGATCCTGCGAGATGATGTTGATCTAATGAGACTAGGGCATCTTTTTGTGATTGAGTTATGCGTCCAAGTCTTTTTACAAAACTTGCTAAATAGGGTTTATCTTGATTAATAAGATATGCCTTGCTTAGGCTGCATTAGACATGGCAGCTTTGAGTTTTTTTAAAGCTCCATTCTCAATCTGTCTAATTCTTTCAGCGGATACATTGTACTCATCAGCAAGATCATGCAATGTTTCTTTTTCATCTGCTAAATATCTTCTTGCAATAATATCTTTGCTTCTATCGTCCAAGCCTGCTAGAGCCATTGATAGCTCTTCTGAATTATGTTCAGCAACTTCCTGTTGTTCAACAAGGATCTCTGGGCTAGATGACTTATCTTCAAGGAATTGGGATGGAGACAAAATATCACCTTCATCGTCACTGCCAACCGGCGCATCAAATGCTGAATCTTGAGATGTCAGTCGATTTTCCATATGCAGAACATCTTTAACTTCAACATTTAGATCTTCAGCAATTTTCTCTGCTTCCTCCTGAGTAAGCCAATCTAACGTTTTTTTCTTACTTCTGAGGTTGAAAAATAATTTTCTTTGAGCTTTGGTTGTTGCAATTTTTACCATTCTCCAATTCTTAAGAATATATTCATGGATTTCTGCTTTAATCCAGTGAACGGCAAAGGAAACAACTTTAACACCTCTATTAGGATCGAATCGATCAACAGCCTTCATCAGACCTACGTTTCCTTCTTGAATAATATCAGCTAGAGGCAAGCCATAGCCTTGATAAGATCTTGCAATATGCACAACAAATCTTAGATGAGATAGAACTAACTGACGTGCAGCTTCCAAATCATTGTTTTCATAAAGCTTTTGAGCAAGCTCTTGCTCTTGTTCAGCAGTTAAAATTGGAATAGCATGCACGCACGAAAGATAGGACTCTATATCCTTTCCTGGCGTTGAGAGCGTAATTGTTTGTAAATCTGTACCCATATATATGTTTTTTTAATAACTAATTATAACTCATAGTTATTAAGAAATAATAATTATAACAAATTTTTTCTAAAACTATCTATTAGAGACAAAATTGTCTTTTTTTGGTTCATATCTCTAATTGCAATAAACATAGGGTTTAATATGCTGTTTCTTTTTCCGTATTCAAGGGGTTTTTGATTATCTATTTGAAAAATACCTCCTCCCCTTGATCTTAGAACAGCATCTGCAGCTGCTATGTCCCACTCAGAGGTAGGGCCAAATCGTGGGTAAATGTCAGCTTTTTTGTCTGCTAAGGCACAAATTTTAAGGGAGCTACCCTTAGATATTATCTTTAGTTTTTTACCTTTTTTGTCTAAAAAATTTAAAAAAGCAGTATCTATTAGTGTTCTATGACTTTTACTAGTAACTATTCGTAGAATTGGACGAGCCTTATTGATAGGCTTTTTCTTGTTGATTGGTTCAATAGCTATCCCTGACCATACCTGATCAAAAGCGGGTGCCCCCACTACACCCAGAACTGGTTTACCATTTTGAATAAGCGCTATGTTGGTCGTAAACTCATCTGATTTATTTACAAACTCTTTAGTTCCATCAATGGGATCAATGATCCAAAACTCTTTTGCGGGCCTATAATTTTTTTGCTTAAAGCTCTCTTCTGAAACAACAGGGATACTAGGAAAGTGTCTCTTTAAAAAATTTTCTATTTCTTTATGGGCATGCATATCTGCAGCAGTTAGAGGTGAGCCATCTTTTTTCTCTTGTGCACTAGATCTTGGATTCCGATAAATTTTGAGAATCTCTGGAAATAAACTCCGCGTTAATTCCTCTAATTGAGAGATAATATAGTCTAAATTTTTAGATAACATTTTATTAATGGTAAAGCTTAATTCTACCACTGCAATTCTTTCAGATCTTGATGGGGTTATCTTAGATATTGATTACGATATTAAGTTTTGGGAATCGTGGCTACCTGAGCATATAGCAAGCCAATCAAGCATAAGTGTTGAGGAAGCAAAATCAGAGATCCTCACAAAAATAGATATACAAAAAGGAACTCTGAATTTTTATGACCTAAATTATTGGGATGATTTGCTAAATATTGACTGTATGCAAATCATTAAAACAAAAAAAGAGAAATGCTCTTACATAGAAGGTTCACATGAAGCATTACAAAAATTATCAGCTTTACAAAACCCCAAGTACATTTTGACTAATGGAGATCCAAGGATTCAGGAATATAAGGCCGAGACTCAAAACTTTCTAGAATTTTTTGATTCAATTTTTTACAGCATGCATGTTGGCTATCCCAAAGAATCAAAAGAATTCTGGACTTTGGCAAGGCATAACTTAAATCTAGATTTTGAAGATGTAATCTTTATCGATGATGATTTTAAGGTTGTCACAGCTGCCGCTAAAGCAGGAGTTAAACAAGTAGCCTGGATCACTCCAGGCAAAAATAGAATTTTACAAAATGAAATTAAGACCTTTCCCAGTCTTGCAAATCTAGTTAGCGAAATTACTTTACTCTAGATTCTCAAAATTGAGAACCTGCAACATGAGGCCAAAGGTCTTCATTCTGTTATCTCAATGGCATCAGGTTCTCTAAACGAGCGTTATTCACTTCATCAGGAGATAGCGAATAGTCAAAGTTATAAAGGGCTCCCTCCCAATCACCGTAGGCAATATTTTGAATCATAAACCACTTTACTCCCCAATAATCAGAATATGCTCTAACAATTTCTTTTCTTTGTTTAGGACTCAAGTTATTGTCTTTAGCATCTACAAAATCTCCTAAATTATCTCCAACCATAAGCAGGACCCTGTATTTTTCTCCAATTAAGTCTCTTCTTGGTCCCTTATTAGAGTCCCAGTTATTTTCTCCACGCATTAAAACATTATCAATTCCTTGATCCCAAGGAATATCAAGCTTGGTAAGATTATTTTTGGTTGATTCTTTTAACTCAATTACTCGATTGGTGACATAAAAAATTGTTACACCCTTTGAGGCTGCATAATTCAGAAAATCTTTTGCGCCTGGAACTTCAGTGGCAACTGCTTCTTTGCCCCAATTTATCCACCCTTCTGGATACTTGGTGCCATCAAGAATCATTCGGGCTTCATAAGCAGTATTATCTAAAACTGTCTCATCTACATCGACTATAATTGCTGGTCTTTTACCTTTAACATCTTGTCCTGGCAGAGCGCTCCAAGATGAATCTGCTAAAGCATTGTCTAGCGCTTGCTTGGCTGATCTGAAGGTTTGAAGACTTCCAGCCAGTCTTTCAGCCGCTGTCTGTTGATAAAGAACAGACATTATATTTTGTTCTTTTAAATCACTAATATCTTTTTTTGCGTTATCTGCAAAAATAATTTCTGTTGTAATCAGTGAGTTTAAAATAAATAAACTTTGCCAGAGACGTGCTTTCATAGATTCAAGCTATTATAATTTTTTGTTAAGAAACCTATTGTATCCATGAGCAAAGAAATAATCACGAAATTAAACGAGTTAGATAATGGGCTGAGGAAACTTAGTACCGAGAGAAAAGTAGTCCTCCCTCACCACAAAACTTTTGAATTAGTGGATGAGCTAAGAGAGATAGTTCAAAATATCAAAAATAAGGTAGATTCAAATGAGTAAATACACATGTTTTGATGTCAGCGTAAAAGATCACGTGGCCCATGTGGTCATGAATCGTCCTGATGAATTTAATACCATGACACGACTGTTTTGGAAAGAACTTCCCGAAATAGTTAAAGAACTAGACAAAAATGCTGAGGCAAGAGTTATTTTATTAAAAGCAGAAGGCAAGCATTTTAATGCCGGTATGGATTTGGCTAATTTTGCTCCCGCAGATAAAAACGGGCCAAAAAAAGACCCTGCTCGAATGCGAGAGACTTTTTATCATGAAGTACTAGAGCTGCAAAATACCTTTACTGCATTAGAGGAATGTCGCATGCCGACAATTGCATCCATTCAAGGAGCTTGTGTTGGTGGTGGCATAGATATGGTATCTGCCTGTGACATTAGACACTGTTCTGCTGATGCTTTTTTTAAAATTGCGGAAGTCGATATAGGTCTAGCCGCAGATGTTGGTACATTGCAAAGACTCCCTTCATTGATGCCGATAGGTTCAGTTAGAGAGCTTGCTTATACTGGTAGAAAATTTCTTCCAACTGAGGCTCTTGAATTAGGTTTTATGAATAAAGTTTTTGATAGCATAGAAGATCTTGAAAAAGGTTCATTAGAGCTAGCTCAAGAAATTGCCTCAAAGTCCCCGCTTGTTACTCGAGTAATTAAAAAACAAATTAACTATGCTCGTGACCATAGCGTTAAAGAAGCGCTTGATTATCATGCTGCATGGAATTCTTCATTAATTAGTGGTCAAGACATGGAAGTGGCTATGAAAGCCTTTATAGAAAAATCTAAAGCAAATTACGATGACTTAGAGCCAACGCATTCATTCTGGGAAAAAGAGGGATTAGTTCCTTAAGAAAACAGGTTCAGAAGGTGTAGAAAGCTTTTTTGAATATTTATAACCTTCAGCATCAAAATTCTTTAGTTCCTCGGACTTTGTAACTTTATTTTTAATCATCCAGTGGCTCATATATCCACGAGCTTTTTTGGCGTAAAAACTAATCAGTTTGTATTCACCATTTTTAAAATCTTTAAAAACTGGTGAAACAACTTCAACATCCTCTGGCAATGAGCCTACAACGGCAAAATATTCTTTTGATGCAAGATTAACGACGAGATTTGATTTGTTAGTTTTAAGTTCTTTTAAAATATTATCTTTAACTTTATTACCCCAAAACTCATATAAATTTTTTCCTTCTGAGTTCTGCAACTTAGTTCCCATTTCTAATCGATATGGTTTGATAACATCAAGCGGTCTTAGCTCTCCATACAAGCCAGACAAAATTCTCAAATGCTTTTGAGCAAAAGTAATATCTTTTTTATCAAAAGTTTCTGCTTGCAAACCTTGGTAAACATCTCCTTGGAAGACATATAAAGCCGGCTGACTATCATTACTAATCTTTTTGGCAGCTGACCAACTTTGATAACGATCAAAGTTTAAAGCTGCAAGCTTATCGCTTAAACCCATAAGGGAGGCAATGTCTTTCGGCTCTTTTGTTTTTAGCTCCTTAATCAATTTAGCTGAATCAGCTAAAAAAGCTGGAGCGGTTGGCTCTAAATCAAATTCCTTTGTGTAATCGAGGGTTTTTGCAGGCGATAATAAAACAATCATGGTTCTTATTTTAAACAAATCTCTTTAATATACATAGCATGAGTGATTATTTAGGACGATTTTTTGCACGATTGATTCCTGTTTTATTAATTTTGGTCATGATCGTTGTCATTGGACGTTATTTTTTTGGTATTGGCAGAGTGGATATCCAGGAGCTGGCTCTGTATGTTCATGCTCTTATTTTTTTAGGTTGTGCAGGCTGGGCATATTCAGATGATGAACATGTAAGAGTTGATATCCTCTATCGAAATGCATCGCCTGAATATAAAAAACTAGTTAACATTCTTGGAATACTTTTTTTCTTATTGCCTACGATAGGCGTCTTGTCATATTACGCTGTTGATTTTGTTGCAGCCTCATGGTCAGTTAAAGAAATATCAACTGAGCCTGGTGGATTAAACTTCGTTTATATCCAAAAATCATTTATTTTTTTATTTCCATTAGTTTTAGCTTTAGCTGGAATAAAGGAGCTATATAAAGCATGGAAATAATTCCAATTATTTTAATTCTTTTAATTTGTGGAGCTTTGCTTCTAGGATATCCAGTAGCGTTTACGCTTGCTGGAACTTCAATCCTATTTGCTCTCATTGGTATCGCATTAGATTTTTTTGACCCAAATTTATTTAAAACTTTGCCCATGCGTATATTTGGCATCATGAATAACCAAACGTTACTTGCTGTTCCCTTGTTTGTTTTTATGGGAGTAGTCTTAGAAAGAGCTGGTATTGCCAGCAAAATGCTCAAGGATATGGCGATAGTATTTAAAAATACTAATTCAGGTTTAAGCATCTCTATCATTTTAGTTGGCGCCCTTTTGGCAGCAAGTACTGGGATTGTTGGAGCAACTGTAGTAACTATGGGTCTTATGTCTTTGCCAGTAATGTTGAGGCAAGGTTATGAGAAAGACTTTTCTGCAGGTTTAGTCGCCTCCACTGGAACACTCGGTCAAATCATTCCGCCCTCCATTGCACTCGTCCTCCTTGGCGATGTTATGTCAAATGCTTATCAAAGAGCACAAAATAATATGGGGATCTTTTCACAAGAAACTGTTTCAGTTGGAGACTTGTTTGTTGGTGCAATTATTCCAGGAATGATGATAGTGATTGGATATTTGGCATACACAATTTTTATTAATCGACAAAAAGAATTCGCTCATACAGATGAGATTGTAGATGAGGTTAATATATTCAAAACTCTCCTCCCACCTGCAACCCTTATTTTTGTGGTTCTTGGATCCATCATTGCTGGAATAGCCACTCCAACTGAAGCAGCAGGAGTTGGAGCTTTTGGAGCACTCATCATTTCAGCTTTAAATGGTAGTTTAAATTTAGAGCTTATAAAAGTAACAAGTTATAAAGCTGCGACAGTAACCACTATGATTTTTAGTATTCTGATTGGCGCTTCAATTTTCTCTTTAATTTTTAGAGGAGTGGGTGGCGATCTTTTGGTTGATCAAATTTTTGAAATGATGCCAGGGGGCAAATACACAGCTTTATTATTTATTCTATTGGCAATCTTTCTCTTTGGTTTTATTTTAGATTTTATAGAAATTTGTTATGTCATTATTCCCTTGGTAGCGCCACCGCTTTTAATGATGGGCTTTGATCCAGTATGGCTTGGAATATTGATGGCAATTAATTTGCAAACCTCTTTCTTAACTCCTCCCTTTGGGTTCTCCTTGTTTTATCTTAGAGGAGTAGCAGATGAAAGTATAAAAACAACAGATATATACAGGGGTGTTGTTCCCTTTATTTTGATTCAACTAGCTGTATTATTAACCGTAATAATTTTTCCATTTTTTATTTTATAAGCTTATGAATTCAAACTCTCTACTTTTTGCCTTTGGTGCTATTACTTTTCTAGTAAGCTTTTCTTGGTTTAAATATGCTGCCATAGAAGTTTTTAAAAGGGAGCTTAATTCTAATTCTGCAAATCAAGGAGTCTGGTCAAAGCTATTCAAAGTTTTTTTGGTGGATTGGTTAGTATGTATTCTTGGAGTTCTTGGAACAGGAATTCTATTTGTGACAGTCTTTAACCTTGCCCACTAGCAAGATCAAGGCCTGCGTTATTTTTCTCTAACGCTCTTTCAGCTCGATAGCTTGATCTGACCATAGGTCCGGAAACAACTTCCAAGAATCCTTTTTTCAATCCTATTTCACGATAACGATCAAATTCTTTGGGGGTAACCCATCTTTCTACCGGTAGATGATTTAGAGTTGGTCTTAAATATTGACCTAAAGTTAAGATGTCCACTTTGTGAGCAATTAAATCATCCATGGTTTCTTCAATTTCTTGATCTGTTTCGCCTAAACCTAAAATTAAACTTGTCTTTGTAAGAACATTAGGATTTATTCTTTTTGATTCCGCAAGAACCTCAAGAGTCTGTTCATACCCAGCTCTTATATCTCTAACAGGATGTGTAAGTCTTTTGACGGTCTCTAGGTTTTGTGCAAAAACCTCTAGCCCACAATTGACCAATGTATCTATTGACGAAGATAAGCCTTTGAAATCTGGCGTTAATGCCTCTACCGCGGTAAAGGGGTTTAATTCTTTAATGGCTTGAACAGTTTTAGCATAATGCTCTGCCCCACCATCATCTAAATCATCTCTGTTAACAGATGTAAGAACTACGTATTTAAGCCCCATAGTTTTGACGGCTTTTGCTGTATGCATTGGCTCTTCTTGGTCTAACCAGCCTTTTGGATTGCCTGTATCCACTGAACAAAACTTGCAAGCTCTGGTGCAAACAGAGCCCATTAGCATGAAAGTTGCAGTACCTGCAGACCAACATTCAGAGATATTTGGACACATGGCCTCTTCACATACAGTATTTAGGCGTTTATCTTCTACTTGTTTTTTTACAGCGCTAAAATTACTATCGAAGGTAGCCTTTACTCTTATCCACTCTGGCTTCTTCTGGTTTGGTACCGATGAATACTTATTAGCCTTTTGACCATTTTTGATAGCTTTAATGCCATCTCTATTAATGATCTTTTGTGTTGGTATTATTTCCATTAACGTAATACTGTTTGTATCTCTTTTATTGCGACAGATTTTACATCTTCAAGAGTAACTTTTGAATCAAAATCACTAATTTGTGTTACTTCTAAACCTACGTATCCACATGGATTGATCAAGCTAAAAGGAGTTAAGTTCATATCAACATTTATACTGATACCGTGATAGCTTTTACCTTTTGAAAATCTTAATCCGATAGATGCTATTTTTTTATTTTCTACATAAACTCCCGGAGCTCCTTCAATAAAAGAGCTCTCAATTGAATAGTGCTGCAAAACTTTTTGGATAATCAATTGTAAATTTGCAACCAAGGTTTTGGGACCAATTTTTTTAGATTTTATATCCAGTAAAAAATAAATCACAAGTTGGCCTGGTCCATGAAAGGTTACCTCTCCACCTCTATCAGTTTGAATCACAGGGATATCACCAGGATTTAAAATATGTGATGGATCTGCTGCTGTACCGAGAGTGAAAACTGAAGGGTGTTCTAATAGCCAAACCTGGTCTTGGAAAGATTTTGCTTTTACTAAAGAGCGCATTTGCTCATAAGTATTTTCATAAGCCTGAGTACCTAAATGAAGAAATTCAGGAATCTTCATCACTATTGGTTCGAGCCTCAACAAATGCATCCTCAGCTATAGCATGAAAACTCTTAACTTCTGCCATGAAAGTTTTAAATGAATCATAAACTTTTCTAACATCTGGATCAGTAGCTGCAGAAGTTTCTAAAATCACCTCAGAAATAGCGCGGAATTCATTAATTACATCATCTGGTAGTTTTCTTAACTTTACGTCATGTTTAGTAATTAAGTCTTGTAAAGCTCTATTATTTGAAGCCGTATACTCATCTAACAAATCTTGATTAACTGCTTTGGCAGCTACCCTAACTATAGATTGAAGATGAGGTGGTAAAGAATTCCACGCATCTAAATTAATTGTAAATTCAAGCATAGAGCCTGGTTCATGCCAGCCCGGATAATAATAGTATTTTGCAACTTGCTGAAATCCAAAGGCAAGATCATTATAAGGACCAACCCACTCAACAGCATCGATAGTGCCTGTTTGCATGGCAGTGTATAACTCTCCTCCAGGAATGTTCACCGGAATTCCTCCAGCTCTTTTGAAAACTTCGCCTCCAAAACCTGGAAAGCGCATTTTTAATCCCTTAATATCCTCAAGTGAGTTAATCTCTTTATTAAACCAACCGAACATTTGTGTGCCAGTATTACCACCTGGAAGTGGCTTCATATTGAAGGGTTTATACAGGTCTTCCCATAGCTCTAGGCCACCTCCTCGATTTACCCAAGCATTTATTTCATCAGCAGTAAAACCAAATGGTACTCCTGCAAAAAACTGTGCGGCTGGAACTTTGCCTTTCCAGTAATAGGCACCGCCATGCCCCATTTCGACAGCGCCTGAAGAAACTGCATCAAAGACACCCATGGCAGGAACAAATTCTCCAGCTCCATAAACTGTTACTTTTAACTGGCCTTGAGACATTTCATCAACCAACTTACTAAAACGTTCTGGTGCCATTCCTAAACCAGGATAATTCTTTGGCCAAGTAGTAACCAATGACCATGAGTAATTTTGAAACTTTACCTCGCTATCAGTCTTTTGATCCGCCTGTCCACAGGAACATAGGAAACTTAAAGCTAACCCAGTTATTAAAAAATTTTTCATCCCAACATCTCCAATTTAGCAAAAGCTAGTACCAGCCATTTACTGCCAGCTTTTTCAAAATTAATTTGAACTCTTGCTGATTCACCTGATCCCTCATAGTTTAAAACGACACCGAGACCAAAGGTAGGGTGAACTACTTTTTGCCCTAATCCAATGCCAACCTCTTCTTTAAAGTCCATGGTTGATTTTTTTGGTTTTCGTACATATGAAGTTGTCACAGAAGCTCGGGGTCTTATTTCTTCAATAAAAACAGAGGGAATTTCTTTCAAAAATCTTGAGGGTGGATTAAATACATCGGATCCGTGAAGTCTTCTTGATTCAGCGTGGGTTAAATATAATTTTTTCATGGCTCGTGTAATGCCGACATAGCAGAGTCTCCTTTCCTCCTCAAGTTGAGATGGTGATTCAATGGATCGTACATGTGGAAAAAGAGTTTCCTCCAAACCCGTAATAAAAACCAATGGGAATTCTAAACCTTTGGCTGAATGTAAAGTCATTAACTGAACGGCATCTTGAAATTCATCAGCTTGAGTATCTCCAGCATCCAATGAAACAGTATCTAAGAAAATTTCTGCAATCTCTTTATGAGACTTTTCTTTTTCAAATGATTGCTCAAAGTTTTTTGCAGAGGTAACTAGCTCTTCCAAGTTTTCTATTCTAGTTTTACCTTTCTCGCCAGCTTCTTTTTTATGATACTGATATAAGCCCGATTTTTGTATGATAAGTTCCATCAAATCAGACAAGGGAGTTGTATCAAGCAGTTCAATACAATGGGTAATAAATTCCAGGTATGCCCTTAGGCCTTGACCAGCTTTACCACCCATTTTCCCTTCATCTAGTAATTTAGCCGCTGCCTTGATATAAGAAAGATTGTATGCTTTAGCGGCATCTCTAATTTTTGCCTGAGACTTAACTCCGATGCCTCTGGTTGGATTGGCTATAGAGCGCTCAAACGCAGGATTATCATGCGGGTTAAAGACTACCTTTAAATAGCTTATAGCGTTTTTTATCTCCATACGCTCATAGAATCTGAGACCGCCATAAATTCGATAAGGAATATTAATTCGTAACAACGCTTCTTCTAAAGCTCTCGATTGTGCATTGGATCGGTAAACAATTCCTACATCTTGATACAGTTCGCCACTGTCCATCCAATTTTTTACTGTTCCTGCAATAAATCTAGCCTCATCCTGCTCGTTGTATGCTTGGTACAGAGTTATTGGTTCACCCTCAAGCGAATCGGTCCATAAATTTTTTCCAAGACGGTTTTGATTGTTATCAATCAAAGCATTAGCTGCGCTTAAAATTACGCTTGTAGATCTATAATTTTGCTCTAATCGGATAATTTTAGCCTTTTTAAAACTTGCCTCAAAAGATGAAATATTTTCAACTTTGGCTCCCCGCCATCCATAAATCGACTGATCGTCGTCTCCCACAGCGGTAATGGAAGATGCATCTGAAGATATCTCTTTCAACCAGTTGTATTGAATAGTATTGGTATCTTGAAATTCGTCTACCAAGATCGCTTTGAATCTGTTGTGGAAAAATTCTTTTACACTTTTACTTTCTTTAACTAACTCATAGCACTTGAGCAATAGCTCTGCAAAATCCACCAAACTATCATTTAGGCAAGCCTCTTCATAATTCTTATAAATGCCTTTAACTGTTTGGGCATAAAAATCTCCATTATCATTAACTTTATCAGCACGAATACCCTCATCCTTCCAGCTATTTATTTGCCATTGCATTTGTTTAGGCGGCCACGCACTGTCGTCGAGACCAGCCTCTTTAACCAAACGCTTAACAATTCGTAACTGATCATCACTGTCAAGAATTGTAAATCCTGAAATAAGTCCTGCTTCCTTGTGAAATCGTTTAAGAGTTCTGTGAGCTAGTCCATGAAAAGTCCCGCACCACATATCACCAGCTGGTGACTTAAGTAACTCTTGAATCCTTGATTGCATTTCTTGAGCTGCTTTGTTGGTGAAGGTTACGGCCATAATAGATGAGGGATTAAGTCCCATTGCCTCAACACTCCATGCAATTCTATGCACTAGTACCCTAGTTTTGCCTGAGCCTGCTCCTGCTAGAACCAAAAGACTCTGATCTTCAGAGGTAACAGCTTCACGCTGCGGATCATTTAAATTTTCTAGTATGTGAGAAACATCCATTAGGGGTTCATTTTTTAGTCTAAGAAGCCTATTCTAACCTTTATGCAAACTAAATTATTAAGAGAAATTAAAATTGCACTGCCTAACTTAAGAAAATCGGAGGTAAAGGTTGCTGAATATATATTTAACAATCCTAGTGCCATTATCGAGCTTACTACTGCACAAGCTTCAAAAGAAATTGGGGTCAGCGAACCAACATTGATAAGATTTTGTAAGGCTGTTAATTTTGACGGTTTTCAAAAGTTTAAACTAACTTTGGCTCAACAACTTGCTGCTGATGACTACTTTAATTCTTATGAAATTGGCCCCAAAGATTCTATCCAAGAACTTACAGAAAAGGTATTCGACAGTACCATCAGTGAAATTTTGAATGTTAGATCACAACTTGATCAAACTTCACTTGAAGAGGCAATTGAAACATTGGCTAATGCTAAAAGAGTTGAATTTTATGCTTTTGGGGGCTCTGTGCCAATAGCTATGGATGCGCAACATAAATTTTTTCGACTCAAAATACCATCCTCCTGTATTTCAGATCCTCACATTCAGTTTATGTCAGCAAATTCCCTTAATAATAGAGATGTGGTCGTTGCTATATCTCAATCTGGAAATACGGCGGCTTTAGTTGAAAGCATAAAAACAGTTAAAAGCTCTGGTGTTATTGTAATTGGACTAATGCCCTCAAATACTCCTCTTTCCAGAATATGTGATATCTCTCTAGATATTGATGTTGGAGAAAATGCAAGATTGACTAGACCACTAACCTCAAGGTTAGCTTATATGGCAATTATTGATGTTTTGGCAGTTGGGGTTGCACAGCTAAAGCCAGAAGCTCAAGATCATTTGTTTAATATAGTAACTAGCCAGAGTTCTCTTAAGTTAAAGTGACTAGTATCTGAGGTTTTCCCTAAACCAAAGATTTACCATCCACTTCTCTCCCTTAATTACAGGCATGCCTCCATGAAGTGATTTTGGATTAATTTTTGGGTGAGTTGCTGAATCATTTAGAAGAGTGTTATGAAAAACAACAACGTCTCCTTTTTTTGCAGGAACATTAATATCAAGCTCTGGAAATCCTGTTTCACCACCCTCCTCAACATCATTTAAATATGCAATGACTGTTACCATTCTTTGGCCACCAGGCTCCCAGTTATTTTTTCCATCTTCAGTCTCATAATCAAATGAGTCGAAATGAGGTTTGTATTGAGCTCCCTTTTTATAATAAACAAGCTGGTATTGTTCAGCATTTCGAATTGGAATTTGGACTAGAATCGAAAATCTTTTGCTCACTTCGTGAATAATTTCATTTGCATCATGCTCTATCCAACAATTCTCACTTGTCCTACTTTCATGTTGCACATGTTCATCAGGACCTATAACTGTTGAAGGTTTAAGCTTGCCTTCAGAAGCTTTAATAAAAGCCTCGCACTCATCATTGGTTAAAAAATTATCAACAACATACAAAATTGGATCTGCTGAATGCATAGTCACATTATCAGCAATTTTTTTTTGGATATTCCTTAGTCATTAGTAGAAATAATTGTATGCTAAGAAAGTATTGAACGCATTCAAAATGAGCATATTTATTTCAATCGCCTCTTATCAAGATCCATTATTAGTATCGACAATTTTTAGTGCATATGAAAATGCTGCAAATAAAGATAATCTAATTTTTAGCATCTGTGATCAATCTGATAATGCAATTAAAATTGATGAAATTAAATTTTCAAAACAAATTAATTATGATCATGTAGATCCATTATTTTCAAAAGGTCCGTGTTGGGCCCGACATAGAGCTCAAAGCTTTTTTAATAAAGAAGACTTCTTTTTGCAAGTTGACTCTCATACACAATTTGCTCCTAATTGGGATGATATTTTTATTGAGCAGCTTGAAAAAATCAGCGCTAATCAAGAGCAAGATGATTATTTTAAAAAGCCAATAATTACTTCTTATCCTCGAAGTTTCAAAGTTTTAGATTTTGATAAAGGTTTGTTTGAGCTTAGAAACGGAGATAAGCATACCCAGGTTATAACTTATAGAAAAGATAGCTTGTTCTTGAAAGGGTCCTTCTCAAGGCAAATAGGGATCCCAACAAAGCATAATGATATTACCCATGCTATTTTGATGGCAGCAGGTTGTATTTTTACAAAAGGGTCTTTTGTAAAAGAAATTCCATATGATCCGAATTATTACTTCTATGGAGAGGAGCTTTCATTGGCATTGAGGGCATTCACACATGGCTACTCTTTTTTTCATATCCCTGATGTGCCGTTATTTCACCTTTATACAGATACAAACGATATTCCCAGAAAACTGCATTGGGATTCTGAAGATGATAAAAATAGAGCAGTTAAATGGACTGAGTTAGATAAAAAAAGTTTGAATAGACTGGATGAATTATTTGCGGGCAAAGTTGAAGAGCCGATGAGCCTTGGATATGAGAGAACTTTAGAAGACTATGCTTCAATAAGCGGCATAGATTTAAGAAATAAGATAGTGTTAGATATAGAAAAGGCAACGGAATCTAGTTTTCTAGAATCCATTGATTGGAAAATTAACCCACTAAAAACATAGGAGAATTTATGAGTGACGAAGCTAAAGAGTTTTTAAATAATTATGGAGATTTTGTTACCAAGGTGACTAGTGAGCCAAGCTTAGATCAAAATAGTTTAGATACTCGCATGAAGGAAATTGATACCTCTTCTCCAATAGAATCTGCAAGGCTATTAACTGCCGCACTTGGCTTAGGCAGTGAAACGGGGGAATTCGTGGAAATAGTAAAAAAAATGTTTCTTCAGGGAAAGCCAGCATCAGAAGATAATATTTTTCATATGAAAAGAGAGTTAGGAGATATTATGTGGTACTGGACCACTGCCTGTATGGCATTAAAACTTGATCCCTATGAAGTTATTAAAGAAAATCAAGACAAACTTGAAGCAAGGTATGGAGAAAAGTTTGAAGTTGATCGCAGTGAGCATAGAAAAGATGGAGATTTATAAACAAAAATTAATAAGCAGATTTTTGTTTTAAATCTTTTACAGCGTCCTTAAATTCTATAAATAATTGATCAACTAAAGTTTGAACTGATGGAGAATCTTTTATTGAACCAATTCCTTGACCTGAACCCCAAATATCTTTCCAAGCTTTTGCATCTGTATTACCACCAGAACCAAAATTCATTGAAGATTTATCTGCCTTAGGGAGATTATTAGGATCTAATCCAGCATTTTCAACAGATCCTTTGAGATAATTACCATGAACGCCAGTAAACAATGAAGAGTACACAATGTCATCTGCAGCGCTTTCAATAAGCATTTGCTTATAGCCTTGATCAGCATTTGCTTCCTCGGTAGCAATGAATCTGGTGCCTAAATATGCAAGATCAGCTCCCAAAGCTAAACTTGACGCAATCGCACTTCCTGAGCTGATTGAACCAGAAAGAATTATGGTACCATCAAAAAATTCCCTCACTTCTCGAACTAATGCAAAAGGTGATAATGTGCCAGCATGGCCTCCAGCTCCTGCACAAACTAAAATTAAACCATCAACACCCTGCTCCGCAGCTTTTTTAGCATGTCTAACACTTATTACATCATGATAAACAAGTCCTCCATATGAATGAGCAGCTGTAACAATTTCTTCAGGTGGTCTCAATGATGTAATGATAATTGGTACTTCGTGTTTAACACATAACTCCATGTCTCCCATTAATCTGTCATTTGAACTATGGCAGATTTGATTAACTGCAAAAGGAGCAATTGGTAAACTGGGATTGTCTATTTTTGCTTGAGCTAATTCTTCTTTTATTCTTATAAGCCAATCTTCAAGCACATGTTGAGGCCTAGCATTTAATGCAGGGAAAGAACCCACAATTCCAGCCTTGCACTGTGCAATTACTAATTCAGGCCCAGAGACTAAAAAAAGTGGAGCGCCGATAACTGGTATTGATAAGCTATCTTGTAAAATTTTTGGCAGTGTCATATTGAAGCCTTTTAAAAAATAAGTTTATCTTAATCCTCGTTGACATTGAATAGCTCCTAGAACTTAAAAAGCTTCATCTGCAACCCAGCTTATTGACCAGTTATGTCCAAGTCGATTACCTTTATAGGTTTCGGGGAGTGTAGTTACAAAACTTTCTTTGAGCTCTATTCTTTGAGGGTCTTCATTGAAATCTTTGAAGACATTATCAAGTTGCTGCTGAGTTCTCCATTCATAAAGAACAGACTTTTTCGGTATAGATGAGATAGGTTCATAGCCACACATTGAATTTAACATTGGGGTTCCTAGCAAAGGTGATGCAACAACATGAATTTCAAGGGAGGTTGTTAGATTCCAATTTTCTAAAAGATGAGTTACTAATATACCTCCATAACTATGCCCCATTAAGATAATTTTTGTAATAGAGTCGTCTTGATTCAGGACTTCCCTAATTTCGTTATTTAAACTTTCAGCAAAATTTTGAAAACAGTTATTATCAGGCCAGCGATAAAAATAAATGTGTCTTGATTTTGTATTAATTTTTTTTAGAGGATATATCCATTCATAACCCTCACTATTTCCTCCATGAACTGCTATAAATATTTCCCTTACTTCATCTTGACTTTGCTCCATAGAGTTCAAACCATAAGGAAGGTCTATCAACCTCAAGCCTAAATCTTTTACAGAGATATCATTTTTTAAAATCACTGATCTTAATAGGAGGCAAAGAATTGTCACTGCATCCTACTAACAAAAATATAAATATAAAAAAAGAATAAATATATTTCATAAAATTATTTTAAAAAATATGCAACGCTATGATCATCAAAATCTTTGCTTCCAACTTTTTCAAAGCCCATCTTTTCATGAAAGTTTAATGATGGTTGATTGACTGGCTGAGTATTTACTTCTAAAGCTATGGATAAATTATCTTTGCTGGCATGAGCAAAGATATCTTCATAAATATATTTGCCTAAGCCTGATCTTCTGAAGTGCTTATCAATTGCAACTCTGTCTACGTAAAAAAATTTTTTTAGTCTTTGTTTAAAAAATTTATAATTTTCTGAATCGTATAAGGATCCTTCTCTCATACAAATTATAAATCCGATAATTTCTTCATCGTTAAGCAGTAACAAATTATATGCACTGAGTTCAATTAACCTTTTTAAATGCTCAGTAGAATCAAGCGATCCAACCTCAGGAGTATTTTGCTGATTAAGCTTAAATATTGTTTGGAGATCTGAGTCACTACAATTTGATAAATCAAAAGATCGTAATTTGTAATTAGAATTCATATCCTTTTACTCAAAATATATTTGCTTGAGTGGCTATGATAATTCTGGGCGCTTCCCTGCAAAGTTAGCAAAATATTCTTTTATAAATTTTAGGTCTTTCTCGACATCGCCTGATGATTTGAAAAAATCTCCGAATTCTACAGTTTTATTAGAAAAATCAATTCCAGCCATCATAATCCTACTATTTGTTTCATTTGCAATTCGTAAAAATCCTGTTTTTAATCTTTCAACTTTTTTTCTTGTTCCTTCTGGAGAAATAGCGATAACAAATCCTTTATATTTTTCAGTGATGTTATAAATTTCATTCTTTAGAGCTTCCGGATTTGCTCTATTTACAGGAATTCCTCCCATTTTTCTGAGCAGTCTACGAAAACCTTTTTTAAATATTGAATGCTTTCCAACCCAATGAATATGAACATCAAGGCTTAATATCAATGACATAGCAAGAACAAAGTCCCAATTTGAGGTGTGAGGTCCAGCAATAAGTACCACCCGCTCATCCTTAGGAAGATCCCCAGAAGTCTTCCAGCCAGTTACCTTCATTAAAATTTTACCTAGCCATCTAAGAGGTCTCGGCCTGTATGCGCGTAAATGTCGAGGAATGAAAATTTTATGCTTGCTCATCTGCGGTAGTCTATATCTTTTTAGTTTGTAGTACTAATTTTTAAGGCCAGTTAAATCTTCATATCTATCTATGGCGTCTGAAATTTTTTTTCTTATATCTTCTTGAGCAGATTTTTTTGTATTTGCATAAAATGGATGAGGTAAAGATGCTAGTTCTTTTGCTTTTTCCATGACTCTATTCATGAAATCAGCCTCGGGCACAACTTCATCAATAAAACCAACCGCAATTGAGTCTTGAACAGAATAAGTATCAGAATGGTAAACCGCAGGATAAAAATAATTTTTATTTACTCTAGCTTTAAGAATTTCCATTATTTGTGTTGGTATATCCATATTATTTCGAACTTCGTTTGCCTGACATACATATTGACCATCTATCGCAATCCGATAATCTGCTGAACAGGTAACAAATAAACCTAATGCGATTGCATGTCCAGATACAGCCGCAATAATTGGTCGATCGAAAGAATAAAGATCTAAAAGAAGCCGGTAACCCAGCTGAACCATCTTTGTAATTTTTTCCATGTCTCCAGTTGCTAGCGTTTTTAAGTCAAATCCACCTGAAAACAATCCCTCTCTTCCAGTGATAACAAGTGCTCCTGAGTCTCTTGGCACCTTGGTTAAAAGTTCATTGACTTGAGAAAGCATGTCATATGAAAAAGCATTAGCCTTTCCATCATCGAGCCTGATAATGGAAATATCACTTTCTTGAGATAGGGTAGCAATTGGGTCTGTCATATGCTCGTTTGTAATAAATTATTGAGTTGAATATATATTAACAAGAATTACCCCATTTACTATTAAGAATAATCCTAAGATCGCTTGCCAGCTGAGCCCCTGCCCATATATAAAATAAGACAAAACTGCAATTGATAAAACTCCTAAACCACTCCAACAAGCATAAACAATTGCAAGCGGTATAGCTCTTAAAGCAAGTGTTAAGAAATAGAATGAAGCAAAATAACAAATGCTCATAATGATAGTAGGTATTTTTTCAGAGAACTCCTTTGTAATTGGAAGCATGAGAGTTCCTGCGACTTCGAAAATAATTGCGCCTAATAAAGATAAATATGCTGACATATGTAAATTTTGAGTTATTTAGAAGTTTTGTCTAGAGAAGTTTTTTTCATAATTTTATTTTAATTTTTTAAGTATCCAAAAACCAAGCCAAGTGCTAACAATTGCCTTAAATGTTTGGGCAATAATAAGTGGTAATGAAAAGATGAAATCCAACCAAGCATTCCAAAACCATGAATAAAACCACTCCACTATTGAAAGCAAAAATCCTAGATAGTTATTAATAAATTCAATTTGAGATAATGACATAACCCCATAATCAGAGGTTAGTACAACTTGTATACCCCAAAGAACAATGAAAATTTGTATGGGTGTTGTTGCAATGCAGAAATATGCAATAATCTTTAGAGGTATTTTCATGGTGGAGTTACTCCATGAATAACTATAGTGTGTTTACAGGAGAAATAAAAATGTATAAAAAAATTAGATTATTTTCATTGCTAATGATTTCTGTCTCAATATCTGTATTAGCTGCATATGAGCCCTATGGATCTCATACTTCTGAAAAATGGCAGATATGGGCTTATTCAACTGCAGCTCCATCTTTCCTTGGAGATGAGGCAACTATTATTGGAAATAATGGGGAAGTTATTAGACAGGGCTCAAATGGATGGACATGCATGCCAATGAATCCAAGGCCAGTTCCAGAAAAAGGCTGGAAAAATGCACATGAGGCTATGCCGGCTTGTTCAGATGCTGAAGGTTTAAAGTGGATGGAAGCTTTTTCAAAGAATGAAAAGCCACAACTATCTCGCTACACTTTCATGTGGATGTTGCATGGCGATGTAGGTGAGGATAACACTACTCCATTAGTTATGAGTGAGGAAGAATCTACACCAGGACAATGGATTGAATCTGGCCCACATTTAATGCTAATCCCAAAAGATGCTTCGGAGGTTGCAGATTTCACAGAAGATTTCATGCATGGTGAGCCTTATGTAATGATGCGGGATACTGTTTATGCTCACATCATGATCCCAACTGAAGATTATTACAAATATACAAAATAATCAGCTAAAAATTAAAAAGTCCTGCTTAATTTAGTAGGGCTTTTACCTTGAGCCGCTTTGCCAAGCAAGGATAGAGATAGGTATCGTAAAGAGATAAACGAGAGCAAATACATTTATGGTAATCCACAAAAAATTAATCATGCTTAATGCTATCAGTGAAAACAAAATAAGGAATGCTAGCTTTGATTGAATTAAAAATTGTTTTCTTTTGATTGAAAAGGTCGGGATTCTGCTGACGAGCAAACCGCTAATTAAAATAATGTATCCGGCTACAAAATTCAGATTCTCATAGGCCCAGTCGAAGCCCATAAATGAATGGGTTAATGGCAAGATAACTAAAATTGCTCCAACCGGCGTTGGAATACCGCTA
>CABXUO010000019.1 GCA_902515455.1 uncultured SAR86 cluster bacterium | reverse complement strand
CAGCATTTTCAGCGCTGCTTGCAACTGAGGACCACAATCACACCTTAGACTGTGTAATGCATCTCCTGTTAAACATTCGGAATGAACTCTGCACATAACTGTATCCTCTTTTTGAATATTTCCGATGGTTAAAGCAATATGATCCTTGCCACAAGGTTCTTCAAAAGTAGAGATAATAAACTCACCAAACTTTGTTGGCAGTTTTGATTCAGATGCAAATTTACAGCTATTCAATTTTTTTAAATGTTAGTAAAAACTGCAAAGATTATACCACCAGCAAATAATCCTGCTATTAAATCATCAAGAAGAATTCCTAGGCCTCCTTTTATATTTTTATCAACCCATGAAATAGGCCATGGTTTAGAGATATCAAACAATCTAAATAATAAAAAAGCAAAGAAATATAAGATAGCGTCGTGAGGTGTAAAAGATAATGCTATGAGCATTCCTGCAACTTCATCAATTACAATAAAAGAGTTATCTTTAGATTCACTGTCCTGATCAGCCTTAATGCATACCAACCATGAAAATAAGATGAAAGCAGGCAAAATGATATAGGTATAGGAATGTAAAAAGTCTAAAAAATACCATAATAATACTCCTGCTAGACTACCCCAAGTCCCTGGTGCAGGTTTCAACAAACCTATACCGAAGAAAGTAGCAAAAAGATGAGAAGGTTTGTTTAGCTGAGGAAAGCTCATGTTACTTAAAATGATCCCAATTTTTCAAAGAATATGTCTTATTTATAATCCTTAATTTTTTACCACCCATTACACCAATAGTATGACACTCTTTTCCGGTAGATTTGAGACTTGCTTTAAGAGCCTCTAATTTCTTAGGTGCAACCGTATAAAGTATCTGATAGTCATCTCCGAATTCTAAGCATTGTTTTTTAGATCTTCTATCCACAACAGGTACTTTATCTAAATTAATATTACAGCCAACCCTTGAACTTGAAATGAGGTGGGAAAGATCTTGGAATATTCCATCAGAAATATCAATTGCAGATGAGGCAATACGTGAAATAGCTAAACCATAATTTATTTGAGGTACAGGATAAAGATAAGGTTTAGTTATTTCATTTACTGTGCCAGTATTTTTAAATTCTCTAAACCCAATATAACCACGTCCTAACTCACCTGATAAACATAAAATGTCTCCGGCCTTAGCATTAGATCTAAGAAGAGTTTTTTTTTGAGGTTTACCTATGACTGTAACACTTATTTGCAAGGGTCCTTTGACAAGATCGCCTCCGATCAAAGGAAACTTATACTCTCTTGAAATTTTTTGTAGGCCCTTTCTAAAATCTTTCATCCAGTCAGGTTTAAAATTTGGCATTACCAAGGAGAGAGTAAATGCAATAGGTTGCCCACCCATTGCTGCTATATCGCTTAAAGCAACTGCAACAGATCTATAAGCAATAGCATCAGAGGGCATAGATTTTAAAAAATGCACGCCAACTATTGAAGTATCAGTACTTATTAATAATTTAGATTTGGCTGCAAGTATTGCACAATCATCGCCAACAGATAGATCTACGCCATTGTTTGTTAGGTAAGAAGTACCTATCCCTGATAGATACTTCTTAATGATTGAAAATTCTGAGTTTGTATTAACTTGGATATCTTTCAAATAAGCCAGTTGCACCCATGCCGCCACCGACACACATCGTTACAATACCAAATTGCTTATCTTGGTTGTTAAGTTCACGAACTATGTGGCCAACCTGTCTAGAACCAGTCATACCAAATGGGTGTCCAATAGAAATTGAGCCGCCATTAACATTTAGCTTGTCCATAGGAATACCTAATTGATCTCGACAATATGCAACCTGAACTGCAAAAGCCTCATTGAGCTCCCAAAGATCAATGTCCTCAACGCTCATATTATGAGATTTTAAGAGCTTCGGAACTGAGTAAACTGGACCAATACCCATTTCATCTGGCTCGCAACCCATGGTTGTAAAGCCTCTAAAATAAGCCATTGGTTTCAAGCCTAATTCAAGAGCTTTTTCTTCGCTCATGACAAGCGTTACAGAAGCACCATCTGAAAGTTGTGATGAATTACCTGCAGTCACAGATCCATTCTCTGGATCAAATACTGGTTTAAGTGCAGCCAGACCCTCTAAAGTTGTTCCAGGTCTATTGCACTCGTCTTTATCAACCGTATAATCAACTTCTTTTGATTCGCCAGTCTCTTTATTCATGAGCATCATTTTTGTTTCCATAGGAACAATCTCATCAACAAATTTTCCTGCCTCTTGAGCATCTGCTGTTCTTTTTTGGCTCTCAAATGCAATTTCATCTTGGGTTTCCCTAGAAACGTTATATCTATTAGCAACACATTCAGCTGTTATTCCCATTGGATGATAAATACCAGGATGGCTTTCAGCTAATTTTTCATTAACAAATCCATCCATATTTTGTTTTCCTGAAAGCATGGTAATTTGTTCTACGCCTCCTGCGATAACAGTATCGTAACAACCAGCCATTATCTGACTAGCAGCCATAGATATTGATTGTAATCCTGAAGAACAATAACGATTAACCGTTGTGCCTCCAACTGATAGAGGAAGATTCGAAAGGACAGCTGCATTCCTGCCAATGTTGTGCCCCATGGCTCCTTCTGGATTTCCGCAACCCATGATGACATCTTCAACCATATCAGGGGGAAGATTAGGGTTCCTATCCAACATATTATTTATTATGTGAGCCAACATATCGTCTGGACGCGTCATGTTAAAGCCTCCGCGATGAGATTTTGCTAGACCAGTTCTTACACTGTCTACAATAACTGCTGTTTTCATATTTTTTAACTCCAAAATTATTAGTGAGTTATTCTAAACGATCATTATCATTACTTAAAGACTTATACCAGTTGGGTATTAAATCAATATTAAGTTCTTTTGCTTTCGAAAATATATAAGGTAAGGTAACGGGGCTAAATGGAAGAATAATCAGAATTCCCAAACCTAAACTTTTTAAAATTTCTTTAAGTTGCTCATTCGCATTTTCTAACTCCTCTTCACTTACATTGCCCTCAGCATATTTAATATAAATGTCTAGCATTTTTTTATTTTGAATGTTCTCAGTTAAAAAACTTTGCTGAAGTTTTTTCAATGTTCTTGAAAAGCTTTTGGTAAAAATTCTCATCTAAATTAAATAAAAAAGCCCGAAAAAATCGGGCTTTAAATTTTTGTGATATCAGTTTAGAAATTTATTCCAAAATTAATACCCATGATTTTTGGATCTAACGTCACACCATTTGCAAATCCACCAATGGTAGGATCACTATTATATTTAGCATAGATATGATCGCTGTCACTTAAGTTTCTAACATAAGCTCCAACATACCAATCTCCATCGTTAGGAGTGTAATTAAGTGATAAATCAACCACATCATATTCTTCGATATAATCTCTTTTACGATTATATGTATCCGAATAATTATCACCTCTAAAGGAATAATCTACCCTAAGTGCAAATGTGCCTCCGGGTCTATCAAAGAATTTCGTTAACCCCAGTCTATAGTTATCTTCAGCTGATCCTGGAAGACTGTTACCAGAAAGATCCTGCAAAACACCATCAGTTACAGGACAAGGTAAAGTTGTGCTGTCTAGACCAAAGTATGGTTGAGTACAAAGACTTCCAAATGATGAGAAGACCATACCTGCATCAGTGTTTCGATATTTAACTAAAGCGCCGAGCTGAGCATCTGAAGCAGCTAATCCTAAGCTACATTGTGCAGAAGGAGCAGCTTGGCCCAAAAATACAAGTGGGTTACAGGTTGCAGCTAGAGGAGCAAAATCACTTAAGAATCCTGTTTGACCTGGTGCATAAGGTAAAACTTGTGTAGCTCCACCTGGATTCAATGGATCAACCGTCATGAATTTATCAATGGTTGCGTCAGTCCATGCATAGAAACCATCTAACATAAGAGTATTTGTCACGAAGAAAGTAAATTCTGCTTCAACCCCTTTAATTGTAGCGTCTGCATTTTCATTGATAGAAGATCTTCTAACAATCTTAGAAAGTTGCAATCCAGTGATTTCATTTTGATATGCAGAAACATTTAGTTGTAACCTTCCGTCCATCAGAGTATTTTTCATCCCAACCTCAAACACTTCTACCTCTTCAGGATCATAAGTATCTATACCGCCACCATCTCCACTAGTTGGGTTTGAACCACCTGGTTTAAAGCCAGTTGAAAAAGTTGCATAAAGAAGCTGTTCATCGTTCAAGTTATGATCGAATCCAACCTTGTAAGTAAATTCTTCGCCCTCAAAAGATCTAGTTACAGGCCCAGGTTGAACTGCACTAATGACACCTGCACCTTGTCCCGTTAAATCTGCAAGCGCCGTATAAGCGTTATCAATAATTCTATATTCGCTATATCTTCCGCCCAATGTAATACGCGTATCATCAGAAATATCATAATAGATTTCACCGTATGCAGCGTTTTCATCTCTATTAAGATTACTGTCATTTCTGTATGTTTGTTGCCAAAGGGGCATGCCACCAGATCTTCCTGCTGCAATTGCTGTTGCAGTAGCACTACCCGATGCGATTCCAAGACCCGTACCTAAAACAGCACTAGGAGGTATCAATCCTGCTTGAGCCATTCCGGTTGCTGTTGCAACACCACCAGGCAAAGCAGCAAAGAATGTACCCCAATAAGGCAATCCACCTAAATTACAAGTTGTAGCGAAGACTACACAATGAGGACCATTACTAGTGTTTCCGTAGTACATTAAACTAGGTGATTTAATGTGATAATCAGTTTCTGAGCCTGTTTCATTATAGTAGTAACCAGCAGTAAAATTAAATTTCCCATCATAATCGGATGAGAATCTAATCTCTGTCTGAGACCACTCTGATTCATTAGCAGAATAATCAATGTTTTGCTCACTAGCATAAGTCCTAACACCAACACCTGGATTTCCAGTTGTTGGATCAACTCCTACATTTGTTGTAATTGGTCCAAGTGCATAAGGTACAACAGAAACTGAATGGTCATAATCAGCCCAATCTTCGTAATCTCTTGTGTGATATGAATATGAAAGAACCATGTTCACATCGTCTGTAAGTTGATGATCGATTTCAAGCAACGTACTCTCAAGCATGGTTTCATGCTTAGGCGTAAAGTCTAAGTCAACTGTTCTGACGTCACTGGAGGGATTGTTTCTATTATAAGAATTCGCTAGGTCAGTGTAAGTAAACATAAAGTAATTAATCCAATGGAAGTAACTACCTGTTGAATGCACTGAGTCCAACCCAGTTTCAAAGGGACTACAACCAAAGAATGAATCTTGCTTACAGAACTGCCTTGCAGCTCTAAGCCTATTATCGTCAGCTGTAGTATTTTCATAAATAAGAGAAACTGTAGTATCGTCAGAATAATCCCACTCAAAAGAGGCTCTTCCTGCCATGGTGTTTCTATCATCAAGAGTTTCGCCATTGTAGTTATTAGTTACGAATCCGTCTCTTTTTAAGCTTGCAAACGCAAATCTAGAACGAAGATTATCTGATAAGGGGACGTTTATAGCGCCAGAAAGCCTTCTTGAATCATAATCAGCCATATCAACTTTTACATTTCCACCAAAAACTGCATCAGGTCTTTTTGTAATAAGTTGAATCGCACCACCTGTTGTTCCTGAACCGAACAATGTGCCCTGAGGTCCTCTAAGTACCTCTATCCTTTCAACATCAAAAAATTCAGCTTCATATAATCCAGATTGAGATGCTGTTTGGCCATTCCAAAAATAACCAATAGCATTACTTGAAGAGTTACCAACAGCAAAGTTACCAATACCTCGCAAAGATATACCAGCGCCTGAATAAGCCCCTTTAGCAAAAGTTAGAGTTGGCACAGCAAACTGAAGATCTTCAAAATTTTCTAATTGTTTTGTTTCAAGATCAGATGCGGTAATCGCTGTGATAGTAATAGCTGTATCTTGCAAATTTGATTCTTTTCTCAAACCTGTAACAACAATTTCTTCAACCACCCTATCAGCACCATCTTGAGCAAAAGCTGGCACGATAGAAAAACTAAAAATTATCCCGATGGATAGTAAAAATCTGTTCATAATCTTCCCCCTTTAAGTTGATTAAGTAGAACTGACTAATAATATACCCAAAGTTCTGTTTATGGCAATTTTTTTGATGGTATTAATAAGAGAATATAAGCTGTATTTATAAGTGATAACGTGTATAAAAAACCTCTATATAAATTTACTTTAGATCTCTTGAACTTTTCCCTAACACTTGTCTTGCAACAATCAATTGTTGAATTTGCTGCGTACCTTCAAAAATGTCCAATATTTTTGAATCTCGAGAGAATTTTTCCAACAAATGATCTTCCGAGAATCCCTGCATGGAGCATATCTCAACGCATTTTAATGAAATTTTATTACCTATCCTACCTGCTTTTGCTTTTCCCATAGAAGCTTCTTTGGAGTTTGGCATTTTGTTATCCATCATCCATGCCGATTTGTAGACAAGCAATCTAGCAGCTTCTAATTCTGCCTCAAGCATTTCAAGCTCTCTTTGGACAGCTGTTTGTTGATGAATAGATGCTCCAAAATTATCTTCATAGCCTTCCTCAGCAAGGAGTGCTCTTGTCATATCTAATGCAGCTTGGCCCAGACCTATAGCCATGCCAGCAACCATGGGTCTTGTATTATCAAAAGTTTGCATTGCTCCACCGAACGACTTTTTGGCAGCATTAACGTCAGTTTCAATTTCTTCCTTACCACCAAGCAAATTCTCTCTAGGAATCCTGCAATTATCAAAAATCAAAGTTGCCGTATCTGAAGCTCTGATACCTAGTTTCTTTTCTAGCCTTGCAACTGAAAATCCAGGTGTGCCCTTCTCGACTAAGAATGATCGAATTGCGGTTTTTCCCATATTCTTGTTAAGTGTCGCCCAAACAACAACGCAATCACATCTATCGCCATCAGTTACATATATTTTTTCTCCATTTAGAACCCATTCATCGCCTTCAAGGACTGCCGTTGTAGAAATATTTTTTGAGTCTGATCCTGCACCTGGCTCTGTGATTGCCATAGCCGCCCATCTTTTTCCCCATTTAGCTTTTTGCTCTTCATTTCCAACAGCCATTATTGCTGCATTTCCAAGCCCTGTTCCAGGTCTTGCGAGGAAAAGACCAACATCTCCCCAGCACATTTGCTCTAGAGAAATTACAGCCCATAAATTTCTACCGCCTAAATCCATCGACTTGACAGAATCCTCATTCATATCCGTTTGTTTCTTTTGAGCAGCTGCAGCTTGATTAAGCTGCTCCATCTCCACAGGAGGCTCATGCTCAGCTTTATCATACTTTCTTGAAATTGGACGTAAAATAAATTCTGCGGCCATTCTCATGGTCTCTTGTGTCTTTTGTAACTGATTAGGTAAAAGTGGATGAATCATTCTATACTCCCGCGCCTCCTTCAAATATTCCGATAGCTCTTAAATTTCTATACCAAAGTTCAACTGGATGTTCGTGAGTGAAGCCATGACCTCCGAGCAATTGGACTCCATCGGTTCCAATTTTCATACCATGATGGGTAGCAAATCTGTATGTCAGCGAGGCTTGCTTATGAAAGTCCTCCTCTAGATCTTTGAGAGCTGCAGATTTATATACCATTAATCTTAATGCTTCAGTTTCTATTGCCATATCAGCAATCAAAAAAGCTACAGACTGTCGGTTTGAAATTGGCTCATCGAAAGCAACTCTTTCATTGGTATACGGAATAACATAATCTAAAACAGCCTGACAAACTCCGAGCGCCAAAGCAGACATACCAATTCTTGAGGAATCTATTAAGGATTGATAATTTATAGAATAGTTATGTCCTCCAAGTTTTTGCGAAGAACTAATTTTACAATTAGAGAAATTAATTTGAGAAAATGGGGTGCCTTTCA
This sequence comes from uncultured SAR86 cluster bacterium, assembly GCA_902515455.1. Classification (GTDB taxonomy): domain Bacteria; phylum Pseudomonadota; class Gammaproteobacteria; order Magnimaribacterales; family D2472; genus D2472. The sequence goes on along the minus strand of CABXUO010000019.1, from coordinate 13,382 downwards.
AGCCCATAAATTCTTTTTCTTCAAGCTCCAGACCCTCTTGATCTTTATCTACAAAATATAAACCGCATTCACCCGATTCATTGGATGCAGAAATCAAAAAAGATTTAGCATCATTTCCAAAAGCGATGCCAGCTTTAGAGCCATCGAGAATAATTTCTTCACCAAGCTCTCTTGCAGAAACACTTGATTGATATGAATCAGTTGAAATCAATGCATTGTTTATACCTAAGCCAACTTGAAAGATTGATCCATCAACATACTTAGGTAAAAGCTCTGCCTTTTGATCTTCACTACCATGTTCACCAATAATCTGAGCAGTTAATAATGGTATTGATACAGACATTGCCAATGATAAATCTCCATATGCAAGAGCCTCTAATGATAAAGCATTTGAGACAGAATCTTGTTTTAGTCCCATACCACCATATTCCTCAGGGATAATTAGAGGAATTAGATCTAGGGATTTGATCTTCTCGTGCAATTCGTCGCTTGGCATTCCATTGGTCTCAGTTATTCTAGCTTGCGGTCGAAGTTCAGTTTCAGCAAATTTTCTTAACATATCCCAAGTCATTTGCTGCTCTTCTGAAAGAGTAATATCAAAGGGGGATTCTGTTTTATATTCTTGCATAAGGTTTTTGTGTGAATTTAAGTATTGATTACTTGTAAAAGTAAGACAATGTGTAAAGATGTTAAAGGTATTGGTTAGTCAAATCAATGTCTATTAATACAACGAATATTTAAAAAGTTAGATTATAAATATCTAATATTACTTTAAAAGTTTTAAAAAATGATAAAAGCAGAAAGAGCTTCAATTGTGCAAAAAATTTTAAATGAATATTATCCTGAAACTCCTGTACCTCTTGATCATCAAGATAATTTTACCCTTCTAGTTGCAGTCCTGTTATCAGCACAATGCACTGATGAAAGAGTTAATAAGGTAACCCCAAAACTTTTTAAACTTGCGGACAATCCTAAGGATATGGGCACAAAAAGCCCTAACCAAATTTATAAAATCATAAAACCATGTGGTTTAGGACCTCAAAAATCTAAAGCTATACATAAGCTTTCAAATATTTTGTGTAATTCGTATAACTGTGAAGTTCCTGACGATATCAAAGCACTGGAAAAACTTCCGGGAGTTGGTCACAAAACAGCTTCGGTAGTAATTAGTCAAGGTTTCGGACATCCAGCATTTCCTGTAGACACGCATATCCACAGACTAGCTCAGAGATGGGGTCTCACAAAGGGTAAAAATGTAGGGCAAACTGAAAGAGATTTAAAAAAAATTTTTCCTAAAGATTCATGGAATAAACTTCATCTTCAAATCATTTTTTGGGGAAGAGAATTCTGTCAAGCGCAACAATGTCATGGAATAGCATGTAAAATTTGTAAAGCAACTTATCCAAAAAGATCGCGTCCTTTTTCCCACAACAAGCCCTAGATAATTTAGAATAGTTGTCTCAAACTTTTTTTAAAATTTAAATACTTTTGGAGCAATTAATGGAATCTAAAGCTGATTCAATATTCGCCAATACACAAACAATAGAAAAATATGATGCCGAGCTATGGCAAGCTCTCAACAAAGAATCTATTCGTCAAGAAGAGCACATAGAACTAATAGCATCTGAAAATTATGCAAGTCAGAGAGTAATGGAGGCTCAAGGAGGACTTCTCACTAATAAATATGCAGAAGGTTATCCTCATAAAAGATATTATGGTGGATGTGAGTATGTTGATATTGCAGAAGAAATTGCAATCAACAGAGCAAAAGAGCTTTTTAAGGCTGATTATGCTAATGTCCAGCCTCATTCAGGGTCTTCTGCTAACGCAGCTGCTTTTTTAGCAATGCTTGAAGCGAACGATACTATTCTTGGTATGAGCCTGGATCAAGGTGGTCATTTGACCCATGGGGCAAAAGTAAATTTTTCTGGTAAAAATTATCAAGCTATTCAATACGGCTTGCATCCTGGAACTTATGATATCGACTACGATAATGTTAGAGATTTAGCTAAAAAGCATAGACCAAAAATGATCATTGCCGGGTTTTCAGCTTTTTCAGGGATAATAGATTGGAAAATTTTTAGAGATATTGCCGACGAAACAAACTCTTATTTTCTAGTGGATATGGCTCATATATCAGGACTTGTTGCTGCAGGTTTGTATCCATCACCAGTTCCATATGCCGATGTAGTAACTTCAACCACTCATAAAACTTTAAGAGGACCTAGATCAGGAATTATTATTGCTAAATCTAATGAAAATTTAGAGAAAAAATTAAACTCAGCAGTATTCCCCGGATCACAAGGTGGGCCATTAATGCACGTGATAGCAGCCAAAGCAGTATGTTTCAAAGAGGCTTTAGAGCCTGATTTTAAAATATATACTCAGCAAGTAATTGATAACGCAAAACATATGTGCAAAGTCATCCAAGACAGAGGAATCGATGTTGTAACTGGTAAAACTGATAATCATATTGTCTTGATGGATTTAAGAAATAAGGAACTAACTGGTAAAGATTGCGAATCAGCATTAGGCCAAGCAAATATTACTGTCAACAAAAATGCAGTTCCAAATGATCCGCAATCACCATTTGTTACTTCAGGTATTAGACTGGGTACACCTGCTGTTACCACTAGAGGTTTTGGTCATGATGAGATAGAAATATTAACTAATTGGATTTGTGATGTGGTTCTCGATCACAATAATGCTGATAAGATAAATACGATTAAAAACAAAGTGGTTGAAATGTGTAAAAGGTTTCCAGTTTATCAATAAAAATGTTTTGCCCTTTTTGCCAAGCCCAAGATACTAAAGTAATTGATTCAAGACTTGTTGGCGATGGCTCACAAATCAGACGAAGAAGAGAGTGCGAGGTCTGTCACGCAAGGTTTACAACTTTTGAGACAGCAGACTTAGCCTTGCCAAGAATAGTAAAAAGTGATGGAGAGAGGCAGCCCTTTAACGGAGTTAAGTTAAAGGGAGGGATGCTTCGAGCGCTTGAAAAAAGGCCATTATCTGCCGAAGAGGTAGATGGAGTGTTTGGAAGTATATTAACTGAAATTCGTCAGCTAGGTGAAAGAGAAATTGCCTCTAGACAACTTGGTGAGATTGTAATGCGCAATTTAAAAAGAGTTGATCAAGTTGCATATGTAAGATTTGCATCTGTGTATCGCGATTTCCAAGATATCAAAGAATTTGCTGAAGAAATTTCTTCTCTTTCTAAAGAAAAGTCTAATGTGTCTAAAAAGAAAAAATGAAAGACATTGACTTCATGGCTAGAGCCATCGAGCTTGCTAAAAAGGGTCAACTAAAAGCTCAGCCAAATCCAATGGTTGGATGCGTGATTGTAAAAAACAAAAAAATTGTTGGTGAAGGCTGGCATCAAGAATATGGCAAAGACCATGCAGAAATAAATGCTATTAAAAACTGCAAAAAAAGATTTGGTCTAGAAAAAGCTTTAAAAATTATCGCTGGATCAGATTTTTATGTAAACCTCGAACCTTGCTCAATAGAAAAGAATACACCTCCATGCTCTAACGCGCTCATTGAGCATAAAATCAAAAAGCTATTTTGCGGTACGTTAGATCCAAATCCTAAAATAAATGGAAGAGGAGTTAAATTACTAAAAAAAGCTGGAATTGAAACAAAAGTAGGTCTACTTTCAAAAGAATGCAAACAATTAAATAAAATATTTTTTACAAACCAAAAAAAATCACGTCCCTACATTATTCTTAAAAGCGCACAATCAATTGATGGAAAAATTGCTCTTAAAAATGGAGATAGTAGCTGGATTTCAAATCCTGAATCTAGAAAAGATAGTCACTATATTCGTTCACAAGTAAAAGGAATCCTGGTAGGCAGAGAGACAGCAGAAAAAGACAATCCATCACTTACAGTTCGATTAACAAAAAAAGAATTAGGAATTGGTAAAAATCAAATTTTTGATCAACCAACAAAGATTGTTCTTGGTAACTTTAAAAAATCAAAAAAAAATAATAAACTTTTTGCAAATAATGCCAAGATCATTATTGGATCAAGATTGTCAGCAAAAAAATCTGAAAATTTAGAATATATAGAATACAAAGGAAAAAACTTTCTTGGAAAATTTCTTGAAGACCTTTTAGCTAGAGATATATCTAGCATTTTAGTTGAAGGTGGTCAGAAAACTTTAAATACATTTATTACGAATAATCTATTTGATGAATTAGTAATATATACTGCGCCAATATTTTTAGGTGATGCTAGTATTGAGACGTTGAGTTTAAAAGCGCCAAAAAGCATAAAGCAATCAACAAGACTTAATAAGGTAAAAATTGAAAGATTTAAAGATGACTTAAAAACAACTTATTACAATGCAAATATTTAATTGTTTTTAAATTTTTAATGCTCATATAAGGAAAATGGAATTTAATTCTACAGAAGAAATTATCCAAGACTTTGCTGCTGGCAAAATTGTAATTTTGTTGGATGATGAAGATAGAGAGAATGAAGGCGATTTGGTTTGTGCAGCTGAACTTATTGATAATAAAAAGATAAATTTTATGATTAGCAAAGCCAAAGGCTTGGTGTGTTTGCCCTTATCTCCCCAAAAATGTGATCAACTTAATTTACCAATGATGACTAATAATAATAGAGCCAAGCATGGAACCGGATTTACTGTTTCTATTGAAGCAGCAGAGGGAATAACTACAGGAATTTCTGCTGAAGATCGGGCGAGAACTATTCAAGCTGCAGCAAAAAAAAATGCTAAAGCAGGAGATATAGTCCAACCTGGGCACATTTTTCCATTACGTGCATTTGAGGGAGGGGTTTTAAGTCGAGCAGGACATACAGAAGCTGCATGCGATCTGGCCAGACTGGCAGGTTTAGAGGAAGCAGGAGTCATTTGCGAAATAATGAACGATGATGGCACTATGGCAAGAAGAGATGACTTAATTAAATTTTCTCAAATTCATGATCTAAAAATTGGGACAATAGCAGACCTAATTCATTATCGGACATTGAAAGAAAAATCAGTCCACCTTGAATACTCAAAATCAGTAGAAGTTCATGGTATTAAATTTGAACTAACAGCCTGGAGAGATAGTATTTTTGACAATCTGCATTTAGCTTTTGTAAAAGGAGACCTCAAAACATCAAAATCACCACTAGTGCGTGTTCATGTTCCTAACACATTACATGATTTAATTGGCATTGAAGAATTTGGTGACAGACTTAATCTTGAAAAAGCTTTTAAAAGGATTGGTTCAGAACAATGTGGTGTATTGCTTTTAATTGGTATTTATCAAAATGCTGATGGGATTATAAATGATCTAATGGGAACAAAATCAACAATAAAACCTGAAACAAAAACTGTTGGAATTGGCTCCCAAATTTTGAAAGAGCTTGGATTGACTGAGATTAAACTTCTGGCTACTCCTGTAAAATATCCCTCTCTGTCAGGATTTGATTTGGAAGTTATAGGGTTTGAACAATGAGTCAAGAGGGTTTTACATTTTCACAAGATAAAGTGAGTGTGGATAAAAAAATTACAATAGTTGCCTCAAAATGGAATTCAGAACTTGTGCAGGAATTAGTGAAATCAGGAATTGCGCATTTGGAGATGCTGGGTATCACTAACTTCAAAACTGTTTATGTTCCAGGAGCATGGGAATTAGTGCATGCAGCTCAGAAAGAATTAGCTTATGCAGATGGTATTATTGCCTATGGAGTAGTAATCAGAGGAGAAACAACTCATTATGAACTAATATCTGAATCAGTTGCACAAGGCTTAATGCAAATAGGTATTGATGCAGCTAAACCAATCGCCTTTGGGCTCATTGCTACAGAAAATCTTCAACAAGCTAAAGACAGAGTCAGTCCATCTAAATTGAATAAAGGCAGAGAGATCGCTCAATCACTTGTTGAAATGCTAGGCTAAGATAATGTCTAAACATCTTGGCAAATATAAACAAGAGCTTAAAACACGAGAATGCTTAGTCCAAGCTATTTATCAATATATATTTCAAGAATCAAACTTAAATTCTTTGATAGATCAGTTCTTAAAAGAAAATACTCCGAAAAAAATTAGCTTTAACTATTTTAAAAAAAGACTAGAAAATATTTTTGAACATTCAGATGATTTGAAAAGTATTACGCGAAAACAAAAAAATAAAAAAAGTGAAAATCTTGAAAAAATTGATGAAGCTATTATTTGGCTTGGAATTGTTGAGATTCGTGCAAATGAACTTGATCATCCAATTGTAATTGATGAATGTATCAGATTAGCAAAGAAATTTTCTAATCCTAATTCTTATAAATTTGTTAATGCAAAACTTGATGAGTGGCTAAAAAGCAATAAATAGATTTAGGATGAGTAGTTTACATAAATTGGGCTAGACCACGCTCTATTCTCTGCTGGTGCTAAACAATCTCCCCTATTCTCATTAACTCCTGTTCTGCAGATCTGAGTTTTAATACATTTTCCATTTTCATCAAATTCACACCCCAATGGATCGGCTGAAAGTTTCAGAGAGGGCTCTTCAATAGCTCTAACATAATAAACCGCATCTCTTTGGCCAATTGAAAATTGTTCATCCTGAAATGACACCTGACAACTTGTACTATTACAAGGAAATGTCTTCCAGACATCATCTACAAGTCCTTCGATTGATTCATTTTCATATTGCTGGGGCAGAATCTTAATTACCTCAATTCTTGTTATAAGCCTTCTTTCATTACTCGGGTTATAACACTCAGAATTACATATTTTCTCAAGTCGTTCTCTAGTTAATCCATTATTGCTGTAGTCTGGACAACCAGGTTTTTGTTTCAAAGAACCTGCTGCTTTGACAGTAAAAACTGGTGATTGAGTGCTATCAACTTCAGAACCCATCGATAGTGATTGAGATTGAGTTTCTGCATCAAACCACAATAGAATTCTCGGCCCTGATGTTGCGTAAACTTCCTTTCTTTCTAAGGCGTCCCAAATTGATTCTCTCTTCCGGGATGTTGAATGAGCAGCCACTAAACCTCCTGACATAAAGTATGCACTTTGTCTTTCAGCATCTGTAGCTATATTTAAATCCATGATACTAGTCAAATTAGTATTGCCTAAATTAACGAAAGAGGGCTCTAACTCACCTTTGGGGCGTCTTAAATCGCTCATTTTTTCATACAAGGGATCATTAAAACCATTGGCTTCAGTATTAAATAGTCGGTCAATCTCTTTATAACCTGTTCCTGGTCTAGCACCGTGATTATCGCTTGAACCAATAAATCCAAACTTAAAACGTTGAGGATTATCTTTATCGGTGAAATCGCTTAATGCTAAAACATATTGTGCAGAGCCAAGAGGCCGATAATTAAACGAAGGTAAAAAACAATCATTGCATTGTCCCGCGTTTAAGAAATCATCCGGATGTGTCTCATTCACTGCAGCATATCCTGTCGAACCCATTTGAGCAGCAAATAATTTTGTTTGATCAACAAGATATTTACAGGTTTGATCATCCATACCAGAGATTTCACATCTCTCAGCCATAATATTTCCAGCTTGCTGACAGGTTGGTAAAAAACCTTTGGTCTCCTCGGGACAAAAAAGCTCAACATTCAAATCTATGTCTGCATCATTCCAGGTTCTATATTCTTCTGAGTTACCGTGACCAGAATATATCTCAAATAAAAATTGAGATTCATCATCTTTGAATTCTTTTAATTGTTTTTTCCAGTCTGAAGTTGGGGGCGTATAAAATCCCCACGTAGTTCCATGAGGAATGACCATATAGGGAGAATCCCATTCTTTCAGTTTCTCAAACAAAATATTTGGATTTGTTGCCTCTTCATAACAATCAACTGGTAAATCTCTTGTATTGACACCCTCGGGGCATATGGGTGTTGCCTGAATTTCATCAAAAAATTTATCAAATGCAAAAAATCTATCTCGATTTTTAAAATCTAAAGTTGCTGGCAAAGCTGACATAGTCCATGGAAGACCTAATCTCATCACCAATGGAGCAACACCTCCTGAGCCAATAGCTCTTGGAGGAACTAAAGAGTCATCTGTTTCTAAAAAAATAACATTTTTATGTCCATAATGATTCTCTGGATTTGGATCAACTTGAGTCCACTCCCATCCCAAAAAACTTACTAAATCATCTGTTCCTTCTGATAAATTATTACATTGCTGAATGCTTTGTTTGGTATCCAACCATTTTCTTGGAGTGCTAGCTTCAGCATGATCGTTGATAGACCAAAAATCTAAAGCTGAACAAAATCTTGCAAAATCACATGCATCAGCTAATGGCGAAGCTCCCTTGCCATTCATAAATGGTAGAGACCACATAAAGGCATCCGTTGAATATGTTGTATGGACATGCAGATCACCAAATAAAATTTGCTTTTCATCTAAAACCTCTAATTCTGCTTTAACAACATTGATCCTTAAAGCTCTATCTTCAACTACTTTTTGGGGAAGAACTTTTCCTTCTATAACTCCAGGCCCATCTAAAGTTCCAAAGAGTTTTAATACCGCACCTCCAAAATAAATGGCAACACTAAAAATGGACAACAGAACGATTGAAGTAAAAATTTTTTTCATATATCTCCAGAATTAATAATTCTAATTTCTATAAATTGTTTGCTCTCGGGATGGTCCCACTGAGACTATGTCAATAGGGCAATCCAAAGCCTCTTCGATAAATAGTATATAGTCCTGAGCAGCCTTGGGTAAATCTTCAAAAGAATTAGCTTTAGAGGTGTCTTGTTTCCACCCAGAAAAAGTTTTATAAATCGGTTGTTGAGTTTTATCATAGTCAATGCATACTTTGATTTCTTCAAAACCATCCAAAACATCTAGTTTTGTTAAACAAAGATTAGTAACAGAATTAATAAAAATAATGGTTTCTAAAGCTTTTAGATCTAGCCATCCACACCTCCTTGGGCGACCAGTTGTTGCACCAAATTCATGACCAACCTTTGCCAATTGTTCCCCATTAGAGTCAAATAATTCAGTAGCAAAAGGTCCCTCGCCGACTCGAGTGGTATATGCCTTAGTAATACCCAAGATAGAATCAATATAACGAGGGCCAACTCCCAAACCTGAGGATAATCCTCCTGCTGTTGTACTGGAGGAAGTTACATATGGATAAGTTCCATGATCAATATCTAACATAGACCCCTGCGCGCCTTCAAAAAGGATATTCTTTCCCTCTTTTACCCAAAGTTTTAAAAGATCTTGGGTTTTGCAATGATATTCACCATATAGATCTATGTTTCCGGTCAGCTCTGCCAAAACATCCTCGAACTTGATAGGCTGAGCATCATATAAGTTCTCTAAAATTTGATTATGATAAGTGACTAATTTTGACAATTTAACTTCTAGTTCTTGAAGATTTTTAAAATCTCCAAAACGAACTGCTCTTCTGGCGATCTTATCTTCATATGCTGGACCGATCCCCCTCCCTGTTGTTCCAATGCCCTCAGACTGATCTCGTACTTTGTCAATTGCTATATGAGTAGGAAGGATTAGTGAGCAATCATCACTAACGTAAAAACGATCCTTAAAGTTAATCTCACTCTCTTTCAATTCCTTAATTTCTTTGGCCAAGGCTGAAAGAGATAAAACGATGCCATTGCCTAAGACGCAGTGAACACCAGGATGGAGAATTCCAGATGGAACCAAATGAAGCACTTTTTGAACGCCATCAACCTTCAAGGTATGCCCTGCATTATGGCCGCCTTGAAAACGACATACTGCTTCAGCAGTTTCTGCTAAGGCATCTACAATCTTGCCTTTTCCTTCATCACCCCACTGTAATCCCAAGATGAGGGTGTTATTGCTCATAATCTATTAATTATCGCCTTTAGATTTATTGAGATATTTAAAGAAATCTGATTTTGGATCAATTAATAAAACATCAGACTTATTATTAAAAGTTGCGTCATAGGCTCTCATGCTTCGTGTAAACTCGTAGAACTCAGGATCTTTTGAGAAGGATTCGGCATAAATTGATGCAGCTCTCGCATCACCGTCTCCTCTTATTTGCTCTGACGTTTTATATGCTTCGGCTAAAATAATGACTTTTTCTTTATCAGCAGTGGAACGAATTTCATTTGAAAGTTCATTTCCTTCTGCTCTTAACTCTTCTGCTAATCTATTTCTTTCTGAACGCATTCTTTCATATACAGAATTACTAAGTTCAGGAGGAAGATCAATTCTTTTAACTCTAAAATCAATAATTTCAATGCCTAAATCAGAAACGGAATTACCTAGGTTCTCGCGCATATCACTCATTAACTGATCTCGCTCACCTGAGACAAGCTCAGTTACTGTTCTTCGACCAAATTGATTCTTTAATTCAAATGCAGTTCTTTGTCCTAATAAATTATTTAAGTTGATAAAACTTCCACTGGTTGCATCATAAAATGTTCTGACATTAGTAATTCGATATTTAACAAAAGAATCAACAATTAAATACTTACTTTCAACTGTTAAAATTCTATTAGGCTCTTCATCTAACGTTTGAAGCCGAGAGTCATACTTTTTGACATTTTGAATAATAGGTAACTTAAAGTTTAAACCAGTTGGTAGATCAGATTTAATAGCCTCACCAAACTGAAATACTATTCCATCTTCTTTCTCGTCGATTACAAAAAGACTGTTTAAAATCAATGCAAGGATAAGCCCTGCAAGAATTATGAGATTCGTTCCTTTAGGCATTAGTCTTCCTCCTGTGGTCTATTTTGTTCAAGAATTTTATCCAAAGGCAGATACATTAAGTTGTTACCTCCCTCTACATCCATTAAAACTTTAGTTGAATTGCTATAAAGAGCTTGTAAAGCATCAAGGTAAAGTCTGTCTCGTGTTACTTTAGGTGCTTTTTGATACTCTGCTAACAATTTATCAAAACGGACAGCTTCACCTTCAGCGTTAGCAACAACCTCTTCTCTATATGCCTCAGCTGCTTGAATTCTTGCAAATGCTTGACCCCTAGCCTCTGGGACAATGGATAGCCCATATCTATCAGCTTCATTCTGCAATTTCTCTTTATCCTCTCTTGCTGCAACAACGTCATCAAAGGATGCTTTTACAGCAGAAGGTGGATCTGTTTTTTCTATGTTCACCTGTTGGACAACAAGTCCAGTTGCATATAAATCTAAATAACTTTGGAGTCTGGAATTAACATCTTGAGCAATTTTTTCACGCCCAGTTGTAAGGGTCTCTTCAAGGGTATTGTCTCCAACAACATGTCGTAGAGAACTTTCTGTGGCTTCTCTTAGACTGCTTTCTGGATCACGAACATTAAGTACAAAATCTTTTAAATTTTTAATCCTATATTGAACAGAGATTGTAACATCAACTAAATTTTCATCTTTTGTAAGCATATTAGCTGTTTGCGAATAGCGCCTTGTCAATGCAACATTTTCTACATATCTCTCGTCAATTCCGGCAAACATAAAATTAAGACCTTCACCAGTCTCAGCATGATATTCTCCAAATCTCAGGACCACCGCCCTTTCCGGAGAATCAAGCTGATAGATTGACATACTTGCGTAAATAACTAAAAGTCCAAAAAATCCATATAGAAAGGCTTTTTTAGTTGGAAAATTAAATCTGTTTCCATCACCACTTGAGGAACCGTTGGAGCCAGATCCTTGCTTCCCAAACATGGCAGAAAACTTTTTGACTAAATCGTCAAATGACACTTCGTCTTGATCTTTTCTACCCCATGGATCTTGATTGTTTTGATTATCCCAATTCACTTATGCACCTATATTTAAATTTTTATTATAAAGATAATTTGGGGTTAAATCCTCAGAATTAAATAATTTAACGCAAATTAAGTTGCTTTTTTAATTGATCAGAAGCAATGTCGATTGCATTAAGGTCAAAGCATTGGAGGCCTTCCCATTTCTTCATCCAAGTACACTGTCTTTTAGCTAATTGACGAGTAGCGAAGAGCGATTTATTAAATAACTCTGATTTTTTAATTTGGCCATTTATCACCTGCAATCCTTGTCGATAATTGATAGCTTTCATTACGGGATGTTCGTTAGAAATATTAAATGCATGATTAATACTTTCGATTTCATTGAGGAGCTTGTCTCCAACCAAACTTTCTTGCCTCTCTTCAATTCTTTGATGAAGTTCTCCTCGTTGTTTTGGGTAAATTCCGTACTCAATTAAATTATATTTTTCTGAAAGGCTATTTTGCACTGAATGATTCAAACTTAAATCAATGCTTTTGCCTGTAGAAAAAATAATTTCGATCGCCCTAATAATTCTTTGAGAATCTTTAGGCTTAATCTGCTTCGCTGCAACAGGATCAAGCTTTATAAGATCCTCATGCAAACTTTCTACGCCCTCATCAGCAATTTTTTGTCTTAGTTTCTCACGCAAATTTTTGTCAGCAGAAGGAAGAGAGCTAATTCCATTTTTGAGAAGATTGAAATACATCATGCTTCCTCCCACCATTAAGGGTATCTTGTCTTGATGATGAATATCTTTAATGAGCTGATGAGCTGCGTCATAGAAGTTTGCAACTGAAAAAATACTCTCCACAGAAACATGATTAATTAAACGATGAGGATATTTCTCTAAAACTTCATTTGATGGTTTGGCAGACCCAATATTACATTCCTTGTAAACCATCACAGAGTCTACGCTAATAATTTCCAAAAATTGAAATTTATTTTGCCAATTAATAGCCCACTCAGTTTTGCCTGCTGCCGTTGGACCTAATAGAAATATTACAGGTTTTTTGATTTGCTTCAATTGGTTTTATATTGCATCTTGATCAATTTCACCAGTTCTAATCCTAATTACTTTATCAAGTGATGAAACAAATATTTTTCCATCCCCTATCTTGCCAGTATTCGCACTTTTAGTAATTGCATCGATTACATCATCTAGCTGATCAATTGATACAGCAATTTCTACTTTAATTTTTGGCAAAAAATCGATGACATATTCTGCCCCTCTATACAATTCAGTATGGCCTTTTTGTCTGCCAAATCCTTTGACCTCAGTTATGGTCATTCCAGTTATTCCAATCATATCAAGTGATTCGCGAACTTCTTCCAGTTTAAAAGGTTTAATAATGGCTGTTATTAATTTCAATGATTTTCTCCCAACTGCTTAATTATATAAGATGCTTGAACCTCTGTTGATCCTTTATTCTTTTCAACAACCTCTTTAGCTCTTTGAGCATATTTATCCGCTAGCTCTCTATCCCTGGCAAAAAACTCAATAGCATCAAGAAGCTGTGCTGGATTAGAAACTCTTACACATGCTTGATTATTCAGAAACTCTTGAACAATATCTTCAAAATTAAATGTATGTGGGCCAATAATGATTGGCGTTCCAAGAACTGCAGGCTCGATTAAATTATGTCCGCCTCTGG
>CABXUO010000018.1 GCA_902515455.1 uncultured SAR86 cluster bacterium | reverse complement strand
TGTAAGGAGAAGAACCTTTTCTTTTGATTACCGGCATCACTCCGTTTAGTCCTTTCACTGCGTACTGAACTGCTTTTTTACCTACTTCATATGCATGTGTTCTATCCACCTCAGATGATAAATGCGTTGCGCTTCTTTGAAGATAATCAGCAACAGCCCAGTGATTTTTAAGTTTTAATCTCTTATTAATTAAGTCTGCTAAATAAGGCGCTACACCACCAAGTTGGCTGTGACCAAATGCATCTATTGAATCTGACTCAGCTAAAAATTTCCCATTAGAATTTTTGACGCCCTCTCTACCTCAAGAACAACAAAACTTCTAAATTCTTCCCAAGTCTTTTCTTTAAAAAGTCTTCCCTTCTCTAATTTAATTTTATCATTTGAGATATAAATGATTTCCTTTTGTTGGCTCCAACGAAAACTAAGATAGAAACAAGTTAAAACGAGAATTACTTCTAAACCGGCAAATGGGAGAATTAATCCTGCTCCCATTATGAAAAAAAATACTCCAATAGAGAGACATATAAAAGCAAGGCTACTTAAAAATATTATTCTGTTCCAACCTCTTAATGAATAATTTGGGGAAATCTCTATTAAAAAATTATTTTCTGTGGTCTCTTCAATCTTAATCATATTACAATGGTGCCTAATATGGTCACTCGAACAGATTTTAACCGATATATGATGCCGACATACAAGCCGGCTAACTTTATTCCATCAAAAGCAAAGGGATCTATAGTCTGGGATAAAAAAAATAAAAAGTATATAGATTTTGCTTCTGGAATCGCTGTATCTAGTTTAGGTCATTGTCATCCAATTCTAAATAAAGCATTAGTTAAGCAGTCCAAAAAAATATGGCATCTTTCGAACCTTTTGGTTAACGAGCCAGCCATGAGACTGGCTAAAATTTTTTGTAAGCACACCTTTGCTGAAAAAGTTTTTTTTGCTAATTCTGGAGCGGAGGCGGTTGAAGGCGCAATCAAAACAGCCAGGAAACATGCGTATGAAAATATTAGTAAAAAGAAAAATGAAATAGTGTCTTTCTCTGATGCTTTTCATGGTCGAACCATGATGGCAATTGCTCTTAATGGCTCAGACAGATTTGTTAAAGGATTCGGGCCAATGCCAAGTGGAATTAAAAATCATCCTTTTAATGAAACAAAAAATTTAGAAAAAGTAATCACCAAAAATACAGCGGCTGTAATTATAGAACTAGTTCAGGGCGAAGCTGGCATTATTAAGGCAAAAAAAGATTTTATACAAAAAATTAAGAAGCTATGTAAACAAAATAAAGTTTTGATGATTGTAGACGAAGTTCAATCAGGAGCTGGAAGAACAGGAACCTTATTTGCATATGAACAGTTCGGTATTAAGCCCGATATCATGTGCTGTGCCAAAGGAATTGGTGGGGGAATTCCAATAGCAGCAATTTTAACTACAACTAAAATAGCTCGATGTATGCAACTTGGATCTCATGGCACAACATTTGGTGGGAACCCTCTTGCTTGTGCAGTAGCTGAGCAAGTTATGACTTTGTTGACAAAAAAAACTTTGCTCAATGGGGTAAAGAAAAAAGAGAAAATCTTTTTGAAAGAATTAGAAAGTATCAATGATGATTACCAATGTTTTAGTGCAATTAGGAGTTCTGGGCTATGGATAGGCTGCAAATTAAATGTAACAGAAAATTTTAATCTAGATACTGTCATGAAAGCCTGCTATGAAAAAGGACTAATGATACTCAAAGCTAATGATAATACTATTAGATTGGCACCTAGTCTTATTATTGAAGATGATCTTATTTTGAAAGGATTAAAAATTTTAAGAGTTGTTATTCAAGAGCAGCATCCTTAGATTTCTCTATCTCCTCAAGCAGAATTGTTCCTTTATATCCTTCAGGCAAAACTCTTCCTCTTTTTGCTCTCGATGAAATATAGTTTTTTAATTCACTTAGACTCCAAATTTTTCCACCAGTTTTTCCTTCGTGATGAATATGCAATTTGCTGTCTTCTGCTAAGCAACAAACGTCCATCATAAATTCAGATTTTGCTTTAAATGCTTTCGTTGATATGTTGATTAACTTGTTGCCTTTTCCTTTTGGTAGAACTGGTAATTCTTCAATCGGAAAAATTAATAATTTATAGCTAACTCCCTTTTTATCTTCAGATGTAAAACTTGCAGCAACAAATTTATGGTTTTCAGTAATTGCTACTGGAGAGATAACATTAGCTCCTTCAGGAGTTTTCATAAATTGCTTCCCTTTTTTTTGATTGGAAATGGCATTAGATAGATTGCTTATAAAACCAAACCCAGCACTATTAGAAATTAATATTTTTGATTCATCTGTTCCAATCGCCACTCCTTCGAAAGTAACCCCTGACTCAGAAACAATCCGTCCAGTTAAAGGCTCTCCCATTCCTCTAGCAGATGGCAAGGAATGTGCTTGGAGTGAGTAAGCCTTGCCTCCAGAATCAAAGAAAACAGCTGTTTGATTATTTCTTCCTTTAGCAAAATGTTGTAATTTATCGTCTCCTCTGTAAGTAAGATTGCTCGCTTCTACATCGTGCCCCTTAGCAGATCTTATCCATCCTGCTTTTGAAAGGATAATCGTTACAGCTTCTGATGTAACCATTTCTTCCTCTGAAAAAGCCTTTGCTTCTGATAAAGACTCAATTGGAGAATTTCTCTCATCCCCAAATTTGTCTTTAATATCTTTAAGCTCTTTTTTAATATATGTTTTTAATCTTGCTTTAGATTTGATGATCTTCTCAAGCTCTGCCCGCTCTAATTCAAGCTCACCCTTTTCTTCCTCAAGCTTAATTTGCTCTAGTTTTGCCAACTGTCTTAGTCGTATTTCTAAAATGGCATTTGTTTGAATCTCTGAAATTTTAAAAGTTTTCGTTAATTCTTTTTTTGGATCATCGCTATTTCTTATAATTTTTATCACCTTATCAAGATCAAGATAAACAATTAATAAGCCTTCTAATACATGAATTCTGTCATCTACTTGATCGAGTCTGTGTTCCAATTTTCTTAAAACAGTTAGCTGCCTAAATTTTAACCATTCAGCTATTAAGTCATTTAGTGCGAAGACTCTAGGTGAGCCCTTTAGACTGATTAAATTTATGTTTACTCGGTAGTTTTTTTGAAGATCGGTTGTCGCATAAAGATGATTCATAACTTCAGTGGCATTAATTCTGTTAGATTTTAATGAGATGACAAGTCTTACAGGCTCTTTATGATCTCCTTCGTCCCTTAAATCAACAACCATTGGAAGTTTCTTTTTTTGCATTTGATCTGCAATTTGTTCAAGAATTTTTGATCCGGAAGCCTGATGAGGCAGAGCTCTTACAATAATGTCATTACCTTCAACTTCCCAATAAGCTCGTACTTTAAAACCTCCTCTACCAGTTTCATACATTTCTTGAAGTTCTTCTGGAGAAACAATAATCGGCGCAGGATTACTAAAGTCAGGACCCTGAATATATTTTAACAAGTCTTTAGTAGTTGCTTTTGGGTTGTCTAGAACATGAATGACTGCATCTAGTACCTCGTTTATGTTGTGAGAAGGTATATCAGTTGCCATTCCAACAGCAATTCCTGTGGTCCCATTCAATAAAATGCTAGGTATCTTTGCTGGCAACAAAGTTGGCTCTAATAATGAACCATCGAAATTAGGCTGCCAATCTACAGTCCCAAGTTTTAATTCTGAAAGAAGTAAATCAGCAAATCCTGTAAGTTTTGATTCTGTATAGCGCATTGCTGCAAAAGACTTTGGATCATCTTGGGTACCCCAATTCCCTTGACCATCAACAAGGGGATATCTAAAAGAAAAGTGCTGAGCCATTAAAACCATTGCTTCGTATGCAGCACTATCTCCATGGGGATGAAATTTACCAATAACATCTCCAACAGTTCTAGCAGATTTTTTGTATTTTGAGCCTGCATTCAAACCTAACTCACTCATTGCATATAAAATTCTTCTTTGAACAGGTTTCATGCCATCACCGATATGCGGCAAAGCACGATCCAAAATAACGTACATTGAATAATTGAGATAAGATTCTTCGGCGTAATCCTTAAGACTTATTGAATCAATATTTTTATTTACATTCATAATTAAACACTTACAATTTTGCCTCTTTTTTCAAGCCATTCTTTTCTTGCTCCAGCATTCTTTTTTGATAGCAATAGATCCATCATGTTATTTACATTATCTGAAGAGGTAATAGTTAGCTTTACAAGCCTTCTTGTTTTCGGATCCATTACCGTTTCTCTTAATTGAGAAGGATTCATCTCACCTAAACCTTTGAATCTTTGAATATCAATTTTTGGTTTACCTGCCTTAGTTTTTAAATTTTTAACTATAGATTCTTTTTCATCTTCATCTAAGGCGTAAAAAACTTCTTTTGCACAATCTATTCTGAATAATGGAGGCATTGCTACAAAAATATGTCCAGCTTGAATCAATGGTTTGTAATGTCGCAGAAAAAGAGCGCATAGTAACGTAGCAATATGTAAGCCATCTGAGTCTGCATCAGCCAAAATACATATTTTTCCATAACGCAATGATTCAATGTCTGAACTTCCAGGATTTACACCAATGGCAGTAGCAATATCTTTGATTTCAGCAGATTTAATGATTTCAGAACTTTCAAGGTCCCAGGTATTTAAAATTTTACCCCTTAGGGGCATGATTGCTTGAAATTTTCTTTCTCTTGACTGCTTGGCAGAGCCACCTGCAGAATCTCCCTCCACAAAAAATAATTCTGTTTCCGATAAATCTGTGCTGTTGCAGTCTGAAAGTTTGCCAGGTAGAGCTGGACCTTGAAAAGTTTTCTTTCGATCAACTACTTTCGTCTCTTTTACTCTTGCTTGAGCTGAAGCAATGGCCAACTCAGCCAATTTTTCACCTTCTTCTGTATGCTGATTAAACCAGATGCTTAGAATATCTTTTGTTGTGGAGTTAACAAAAGCTTGATGGTCTTTTGAATCTAGTCTCTCTTTAGTTTGTCCAGCGAATTGTGGGTTTGTTAATTTAGAGGAAATAATAAAGGTACTATGTTGCACCACATCATCTGCAGTAATTTTTAAGCCTTTCGGAATTAAATTTCTAAATTCACAAAACTCTTTTACTGACTCAAGTAAGCCTGTCTTGAATCCATTCAAATGAGATCCTCCCTGTACAGTTGGAATGAGATTAACATAGGATTCATTCATTAAATTCTTTGCTGGCTTGGTCGACCAGTTTAAGACAAAATCAAGCGCATTATCATCTCCAGATTTACTGCAAGATATTGATTCTTCCAAAAGCAACTCTATGTCTTCAGAAGATTCTGATAAATAAGAAATGAGGCCGTTTTCATAATTCCATGAAATTTTTTCATTTTTTTTCTCATCAAGATATTCAATAGTTAGTCCGGGGCACAGCACAGCTTTTGCCTTAAGCAAATGTTTAAGATTTGATTTATCAATTTTTATTGTTTCGAAGTATTGATCGTCAGGAACAAAACTTATAGCTGTTCCAGTATTTCTAAGTCCAATATCTCCAATTTTTTTTAGATCAGATTTTTTTTCACCACCATTAAATTTCATCTCAAACTTTTGTCCATCTCTTTTAATTTCAACAGACAGACTTTTTGATAAAGCATTTACGACTGAAACACCAACGCCATGCAAACCTCCAGAAAAATTGTAATCCTCGCCTGAAAATTTAGCACCAGCATGAAGCCTACACATTATTAACTCGACGCCTGAAACTTTATGCTCTGGATGGATATCTACTGGCATGCCTCTTCCATCATCAGTAACTAATATTACTCCGTCCTTGTGAATAGAAACTTTTATCTTGGAACAATAGCCTGCTAAGGCCTCATCAATGGAATTATCTAAAACCTCTTGTATGAGATGATTAGGCGAAGAGGTATCAGTATACATGCCCGGTCTTTTTCGGACCGGATCTAAGCCTGATAGAACTTCTATCGACTCTGAATCGTAATTTTTAGCCAATTATTTTTCCCAATACTTCTAAGCCATTTATTAATATTCTACTCTAAGTAAATTAAAAGAATTGTTTTAATTTAATAGATTTTAGGAGATTTATTTACAATAGATTAAAATAACTAAAGTTACATTTAAATGTAAAGTTAACTTGACATATATGTCACATTTAAGTTCTAATGTGTGCACTGTAAACATTAATAATTAATATGAAAAATAATATATTGCTTGCAATACTACTCTGCTTCGGTGTCAACGCCTCTTCTGATAGTCTTTTGGATATTTATAACGACGCATTAGAGAATGATCCACAATATAAATCTGCAGAGTTTTCATATTTATCTGGCAAAGAGATTAAAGTTCAAGGAAGGGCTGGGCTACTTCCAAATATTTCGATCAGTGCTCAAACAAATTGGAATGAATACTATCAAAATGGCAACCTTCAAAATGAGTATAATAATTTCAGCACTTCTGCTCGCTTAACACAACCATTGCTGAGGCTTGATTCTTGGTTTAAATATCGACAATCTAAATTTCTCACGGATGCTGCAGAGGCAGATTTTGCATACTCACAACAAGCCTTGATAGTTAGAACAGCTGAGCTTTACTTTAATGTTTTAAGAGCAATTGATAATTTAAGTGCCGCCAGATCAGAAGAAAAAGCTATAAAAAAACAGTTAGATCAAATTAGACAAAGATACGAAGTAGGCTTATCTGCAATTACAGAAGTTCAGGAAGCTCAATTAGCATTTGATCTAAGCCTTGCAGCAAGAACAAGAATTGAAGGAGAAGTTTACACAGCAAAAGAATCTTTAAATGCATTGGTGGGGAGAGAAATTATTTCTATCGATGGATTGGTTAATGACTTAAACGTATCAAATCCTGTCCCAGCATCAAAAGAAGAATGGGCAAGAAAGGCTGTAAAAAATAATTTTAGGCTACAAGCAGCTAACCTGAGAAAATTTGCATCAAAAAATAATGCCAGAAGCGTTGCATCAAATCACTTGCCAAAAGTAGATATTGTAGGAACTCAATCAGAATCAGAAACTAATCAATACTCTTTTGACGGACTTAATACTGGTGGCGCTTTTAATATTACTGTTCCAGATGAAACTCAACGAGACACATACAGTCTGCAGCTTTCAATGCCAATATTTCAAGGCGGAGCTGTTATATCAAGAACTAAGCAAGCCTATGCAGAGTCAAATAAATCATCTGAAGATGCATTATTTACTGAAAGAAGCGTTATACAGGATGTAAGAAGCCAATACTCCAATGTTATTACATTGGTTGCAAATCTTAGAGCGCAAAAACAAGCTGTGGTCTCAGCCTCCAGTGCGCTTGAAGCCACGAGAGTTGGATATGAGGTTGGTACCAGAAATATTGTTGATTTGCTCCAAGCTGAAAAAAATCTATATAGTGCAGAACGAAATCTTTCTAATGCTAAATATGATTATTTAATAACAACC
The DNA here is from genome assembly GCA_902515455.1 of uncultured SAR86 cluster bacterium. Lineage (GTDB taxonomy): Bacteria > Pseudomonadota > Gammaproteobacteria > Magnimaribacterales > D2472 > D2472. The sequence goes on along the minus strand of CABXUO010000018.1, from coordinate 15,935 downwards.
CTTCGCTTGCACTTAGCTGCAGGGACTCTTACTCCTGAAAATCTTCTTGAAATCAATAATTTGCTCGGTTAAAAAATATGCCTGAATTGCCAGAGGTAGAAACCTCAGTTCAAGCAATTCAAGAATTCCGAAATCAGAATATTGAATCCATAACAATTTTTAATCCTAACCTAAGATGGAAAGTAAATAGAAAACCTTTTCAAAAGCTGCATGGAAAAAAAGTAAAAAATATCACTAGAAGAGCTAAATACATACTTTTAAATGTAGACGAATTTCAAATTTTGATTCATCTAGGTATGACGGGAACTCTCAGAATTGCTAAAAAAAATTCAAATTTTTACAAAAAGCACGACCATGTTGAATTTATTTTTGAGGCTGGAAAAATAATTTTTAATGATCCAAGAAGATTTGGTTCAATGCATTTTATTAGAGATCCTAAAAATCATTTCTTGTTAAAGAATCTTGGGCCGGAACCCTTATCCTCAGAATTTGACGGTATGTATCTTTTTAATAAGATTAAAAAATCTAAATCGCCAATTAAAAATGCCCTAATGAATCAGAAAAATGTTGTCGGCATAGGAAACATTTATGCAAATGAAATTTTGTTTAATGCGAAAATTCGGCCAACAAGAAAATGCAAAACTTTAACAAAAAAAGATAATATTCGAATTGTTGAATCAACAAAAATAATCTTGAAGCAGGCTATAGATGCAGGAGGAACTACTCTGCAAGATTTTTATCAACCAGACGGCAATAAAGGTTATTTTAAAATTGACTTATATGTTTACGATCGTGGCAATAAAAATTGTTTATCTTGCAAAAAAGAGGAAATAACGAGGATCGTTCAAGCACAAAGAGCAACATTTTTTTGTAAAAAATGCCAAGTTTAGCCAGTAATTTTATTTTTTAAGGCTACTTTGACATTTTCAGGAACAAACCTTGAAACATCACCCCCAAAAGTAGCAATTTCTTTTACCAGGCTTGATGAAACATATATTAGGGTATCCTTTGGAGTAAAAAATATACTTTCAATATCTGGAGCCAAGCTTCTATTCATTGTTGCCAATTGGAATTCATATTCGAAATCTGCAACAGCTCTCAAACCTCTGATAATTGCAATAGCATTATTATCTCTAGCCAAATCAACTGTTAGCTGTTTTGAATAGCCTATGACCTCAATCTTAGAATTATCTTTAAAGATATCTGAAATAAGCTCAATTCTCTCATCTACGGTAAACAGTGGATTTTTAGATTGACTTTCAGCGACACCAAGAATTACTTTATCAAAAAGGCTTGCGGCTCTCTCTACAATATCAATATGCCCAAATGTAATTGGATCAAATGACCCTGGATAAATTGCAATTTTCATTATCGAATGATACTAAACATTCTTAATTGATCAAAATATATGATGATTATGTAAAATAATGATTATGAGCATAAGAAAAACAACTTACATACATAAATCAAGATCTAATAAGAAAGATATGCCGTCTGCAGTAGATGATGCGGCTGATATAATGTCAAATTATTCCAAGAATAAGAAAAAAAATACCTCGCTAAATAAAAAATCTTCTTTCCCTCCAATAGATTATGAGAAGCCTCCTCATTATTGAGCTCTCTGTTTGATAAAAAATTTTTAAATAAAAAAGGGGCTAATAAGCCCCTTTTTTAATTTAATAGATTTTTTCAAATCAGATCATTATTCATAACCTTATTCCAGGCTGAAATAAAATCATTTGAAAGTTTTTCTTTCGCATCATCGCTTGCATATACTTCTGCTAGCGCTCTCAGTTGCGAATTAGATCCAAAAGCTAAATCAACTCTTGTAGCTGTTCGCACTGTTTCCCCGGAAACTCTGTCAGCTCCCTCGTATGTATTACCTGTTCCATTTGGTTTCCATGCTACTGACATATCAAGCAATGTAGAGAAATAATCATTTGATAATTGTTCAGGATTGTCTGTAAAAATTCCATAATCATTGTTACTAATTCCAAGAGATCTCATGCCACCCAGTAAGACTGTCATTTCAGGAGCTGTTAGTCCTAATAACTGAGACTTATCAAGCATCATCTCCTCAGCTGGAATGCTCGCATCAGAACTATAGTAATTTCTAAAACCATCCGCAATTGGTTCTAAAACGTCGAATGATTCCACATCAGTTTGCTCCTGCGAGGCGTCACCTCTACCAGGAGTAAATGGAACCTCACATCCTGAAGCTTTCTCAATGCCAGCATTTCCTGCTAAAACAATTACATCAGCAATTGATGCACCAGTTTCAGATGAAATTTTTTCGTATATCGATAGAACTTTGGAGAGTTGCTCAGGTTTATTTACCTCCCAATCTTTTTGAGGAGATAGACGAATTCTTGCACCATTAGCACCTCCTCTCATGTCAGAATTTCTATAAGTTGAAGCACTAGCCCAAGCAGTCTCGACCATTTCTTGAATAGAAAGACCTGATTCTGATATTAATTTTTTAACATTATTAACATCATAGTCAGTATTGCCTTCTGAAATAGGATCCTGCCAAATCAACTCTTCATCTGGGACTTCTGGACCAAGATATCTACCTTTAGGTCCCATATCTCTATGTAATAGCTTGAACCATGCTCGCGCAAATGCATCTGCAAATTCTTCAGGATTTTCATGAAAACGCTTAGAGATCTTCTTGTATATTGGATCCTCTCGCATTGACATGTCAGCAGTGGTCATCATGGTAGGCACTCGCTTAGATGGATCTGCCGCATCAGGCGCCATATCTTCCTCTTTTTGATCTATCGCATGCCAGACTATCTTACCTGCAGGAGTTTCTACCTTCTCCCATTCATATCCAAACAACAGATCAAAATACCCGTTATCCCATTTAATTGGGTCAGCCGTCCAAGCTCCTTCAAAACCACTGGTGATAGTATCAGAGCCCTTTCCAGATGCATGAGTGCTTTGCCATCCAAATCCCATATTTTCAAGTGGAGCACCCTCTGGCTCATTTTGAACATGATCCTCTGTACCAGCGCCATGACCTTTCCCAAAAGTATGACCACCTGCGACTAAAGCTACAGTCTCCTCATCATTCATCGCCATTCTTGCAAAAGTTTCTCTGACATCCCTACCGCTTGCAATTGGATCGGGATCTCCATCAGGACCTTGAGGATTTACATAAATTAAACCCATTTGAACAGCGCCCAATGGATTTGCTAAGTCCCTCACTCCACTGTATCTTTCATTAGAAAGCCATTCTGTTTCAGCTCCCCAATTTATGTCCTCTTCAGGAGCCCAAATATCAGGTCTACCTCCTCCGAATCCAAACGTTTTTCCACCCATTGATTCAATGGCTACATTACCAGCAAGTATTAATAAATCGGCCCAGCTAATCTTTTTTCCATATTTCTGTTTAATTGGCCAAAGAAGTCTTCGAGCTTTATCAAGATTTCCGTTATCTGGCCAACTATTTAATGGAGCAAACCTTTGAGCACCAGTTCCGCCACCGCCTCTTCCATCGCCTGTACGATATGTACCTGCAGCATGCCATGTCATTCTGATAAAGAATGGCCCATAGTGACCATAATCTGCAGGCCACCATTCCTGAGAGTCAGTCATAAGATCATTAAGATCTTTTTTAAGGGCATGAAAATCAAGTTTTTTGAATTCTTCAGCATAATTAAAATCTTCATCCATTGGATTCGTTTTTCTATCCTGCTGGTGAAGGATGTTTAAATTTAATTGGTTTGGCCACCAATCTTGATTAGATGTTCCAGTAGAGCTATTGGAAGATAGACTTCCATGCATGACAGGACATTTTGATTCTGAACTTTGTGTTTCTTTACTCATAATAAATTCCGTAATAAATATAAAAATTCACTGCGTAAGCTGTGGTATTAATAATATTACAACAAATTTTATATATTGGTAAATATATAAAAAAAGAATGTTACATTCGATTTTTTAAATGATAAAATTTTAATATATGTTGACCCTTAAACAAATCAAATATGCCTTAGCAGTTGAAAAGAATTTGCACTTTAAAAGAGCGGCTGATGAATGTTTTGTATCACCATCAACATTGAGTAATGCTATTTCTGAGCTGGAATCTTATCTAGGCATAAAAATTTTTGAAAGAAATAATAAAAAAGTTATTTTGACTAGCATAGGAAAAGAGGTTTTAGCCAAAGCTAAGAAAATCAAATTAGAGATCAATAGTATTAATGAGATTGCTCAACATAGTTCGGGATTTCTTGGCTCTTCATTATCTCTTGGCATCATTCCTACAATCAGTCCATATTTTCTCCCATTAATTCTACCGAAAGTAAGAAAAAAATTTTCTAATTTAAAATTTAAAATAGAAGAAGGGCAATCTCAAATACTTCTAGATAAAGTTAATGAAGGTGATTTAGATATGGCGATTTTAGCACTGCCATATGACACCAAAGATCTAGCTACTTTTAAATTTTGGGAGGAGGATTTTTTTTGGGTCTCACACACTCAAAATAAAAATACAATCAAAACTGAAATTAAAGCCTCAGAATTAGAAAATGCTGAATTATTATTACTTGAAGACGGCCACTGTTTAAAAGATCATATCTTAGGTGCATGTAATTTTTCTTCCTTTAGCAAATATTCATTAAAGGCTTCGAGTCTTAATACAATTATTCAATTGGTAAAGGGAAGAATGGGAACAACTTTAATACCTAAAATGGCTCTAAAGGAATTAATAGGAAGTAAAAAAGACTTATTTATTGCCCATCTTAATGAACCAGGCCCTCATCGTGAGATAGCGCTTGTTACAAGGCCAGATTATGCAGGGATGGAAAATATGAATTTGTTAATTGATTTTTTTCAACAATGCCTAAAACAATCTAACAAAAAATAGCTTTACTCCAAAGTATCTAAAATATCTGTTTTTTGCCATTGAAGGCTAAAATTTCTAGAAATGAATTTAGCTTTATCCTCGCGTACCTCAATAACATCGACATAAATTATGCCCATATCCAATTTATGTGTTTTGCCATCCTTATCAAACATGTGACTCGCAACACAGTATGTTTCCCCCTTGTATGTTTTATCTTGCCACTCTCCGTTAACATTCATGATTTGATGCATAGTACTCTTATAATTTTCTAGTTGCTGCATAGCAGCTATAAAGTTTTTTAAGCCGTTAATCTCATAGTGTCCATGCATAGAGAATTCATCCCACATGATAGTGCCAAGAGAAGAAAATTTTCTTTTATCAATATACATTGCATATAAATTTGACAATTTTGCAGGCACCGCTAAATTTGATACTTTTGATGTAACAATATTTTCTTCCATTATTTTTTTACCTCAGAGATTAATTTAAGAACTTTAAAAATATCATCCGGGCTTTGAATAAAATTGATTGGGAAAATCTCAACTTCATTCAAACCAGCAGCAATAGATTTCTCTAATTCCAGAAGGGTAAGATCGATATTAGGAACACCGTTATCATCAGTGCATGTAGGAAGTTGACCTCTAATTCTTGGCTGATCCTCCCTTCCCTCTCTCACAAAAGCCTCAGACAGTATTTCTTTGCCCTCAGAAATAAACTCTCTACTTGTTTTAATCGGAATCCATCCATGCCCAACTTTAGCAATTCTAGTAGCGTTTTCCTTTGTCATTTTTAAACCAAATAATAAAGGTAAATCTTTGCCTTGGACAGGTTGAGGATGACACCAAATATCATCAAAATTAAAATTTTTGCCATGAAACGAAACTGGGCTGTCTTCCCATAGTAATTTACAGATATCTAAAGTTTCCCAAAAGATCTCTGCTCGATTCTCAAAGCTAACTCCTGCGGTATCGAATTCTTCTTTTTGCCAACCCAAGCCAACTCCGAGTTCTAGGCGTCCTTTTGAAATAGCATCTAAAGTAGCAGCATTCTTTGCTAGTAACGCAGGATTTCTGAGAGGCGCAATCAGCACAGCTGTAGCTAAGTTTATCTTTTTTGTATTTGAGGAAATCATTGTTAGTAGTGATAATGGCTCATACCATGGTGCCTCAGATGGAAGTGGAAATTTTCCAAATGGATATTTGTGAAGATTTTTACCCATTACTACATGATCGGTAACGCTAACAGAGTCAAAGCCTAACTCTTCAGCCATTTGAGAAATTTCGATTAAAGATAAAATATCTCCACCATAAAAATTTTCTAGGCCAAAAAGCCCCGCCACTAATTTCATATAATTCTCATTTGTTAATTTGATTGTACGAAGAATTTTAATTCAATGCACATTATTATTTTGTAAATCTCTTAGAATAATAAAATTAAAGCAAGTGCAGATAAAAGCAACTTAAGGAAAATATAGAATTTTTCGTATGAAATATATGAAATTAATTTTTTACCTAGCAATGCGCCCGCATAACCAGCAACAGCAAGGGCAAAAATAAATGAAAGGTACTCTAAAAGAGAAAAACTAAAAAAATATATAAATAAAATAATTCTTAAAGAATGCTGAAAAATCATAACTGCGCCATGATTAGCTACTAATACTTCCGGCGACAAGTTTTTTGTTCTCATGTAAGACGTTACTAAGGGCCCATTTGCCCCAATAAAAACTCCTGCAAAGCCAGAAATAAATCCACAAAACCAATCATTTCTCATTATGGAAAGAATGAAGTTATCTAAAGGAGCCCATGTAAAAAATAAAATAGTGCCAGCAATTAGCCAAATTAATAATTGTTCTGGCATAGAGCCAAATAATAAAATTCCACTAAATCCACCGAATATAGTAGCTATTAAAATATTTTTAATAAGCTTCCATTGATAAAATTCCCGATACACAAAGGTTCTTGATAAATTATTTGAGAGCTGAATTGCCCCATGCAATGGAATAAGTGTTGCAGGTGAAAAATATTGGGCCAGTGCAACAAGCATTATCAGACCACCACCAACACTAAAAATAGAAGTTAATAAAGAAGTGAGAAAGGATAATATCGAAAAGAAAATAATAAACTCTAGTGACATATAAGAGTGTGTTTTTAGCTTTAAAGGAATTAAGATTAACTCATGAGTAAGATAGATCAAATTATTAATGACCTTAAATTAGAAGAAAAAGTATCCCTTCTCAGTGGTTTTAATAGTTGGTATACCAATAAGATTGATAGAAAAGGTATTCCAAGCATTAAGATGTCAGATGGACCAAATGGTGTAAGAGGTGATTCAAATTCTGGAAAATCATCAGCATGTTTTCCATGTGCTATATCCATAAGCTCTTCTTGGGATCTAGATCAAGTCAAAAAAATAGGAGTGGCTTTGGGCGAAGAAGCTCAAGCAAAAGATGTAGATGTGCTCTTGGGTCCTACCATTAACATCCACAGACATCCGCTGGGTGGCAGACATTTTGAGAGTTTTTCAGAAGATCCATTTCTAACTGGAAAAATTGCGTCTAGTTACGTTCAGGGCGTCCAATCTCAAAATGTTGCAGCCTGTCTGAAGCATTTTGTAGGCAACGATACTGAGTTTGAAAGGCATTCAATCAGTTCAAATATTGATGAACAATCACTCAGAGAGATATTTCTTCTTCCATTTGAAATTGGTGTAAAAGAAGGAAATGCAAAAGTTGTAATGAGTGCTTACAACAAATTAAATAATATTTACTGTAGTTCACATCAGGAATTACTAATAGAAATTTTAAAAAAAGAATGGGGTTTTGATGGATATGTTGTAAGTGACTGGGGGGCAGCTCTTGAAACTGAGGAAAATGCAAATGGCGGATTAGATCTAGAAATGCCTGGACCTGGGAATGTTTGGGGGAATGCTTTGATTAATGCTATTAAAAATAAAAGAGTTGCAGAAGATTTAATTGACGACAAGGTAAAAAGAATATTATCTGTAGCAGAATTCTCAAAACGTTTTGATTGCCCAGAAATCAAGAGTGAGGAAGCTATTGATAATCCAGAGCATAGAAAATTATTAAGAAAAGCAGCGGCTGACGGAATGGTTCTTTTAAAAAACGACGGTATCTTACCCCTGAAAAAAGATATAAAAAAATTAGCAATAATAGGCCCTAATGCAAAAGAGGCACAGATTATTGGAGGTGGGAGTGCGAGCCTAAGACCTCATTATCAAGTGCATCCAATGGAAGCGATTCAGGCAAGAATAGGAAGTGAAACAGAAATTTTGTACTCAAAAGGTTGTCATACGCACAAGTATCTTCCAAAAGTTAATGAAAAGCTGATGAAATCCTCAAAGGGTTTTCTAGTGGAATACTTTGATGGAGAAAGTTTTGATAAAAATTTACTCTTTCAAGAAAATTTAATAGGTAGCAAATTCTGGGTCTTTGAGGGTTTTGCTAAAGAGATAATTGCCAAAGGAGAGAGGCCAAAAACATCAGTAAAATTTTCCTGCGAATATGCTCCAGATGTTTCAGGCCCGCATGAATTTGAGATTTTTGGTATAGGCCAGTGTCGCATGTTAATTGATAATGAGGAGCTTATTGATAATTGGAATAATATTGAGCCAGGTGAGGCATTTTTTACTTTTGGATCAGCCTCCAAAAAAGGAATTGCAAATTTTAAAAAAGGGGAAACATATAAAATAATAATAGAGTATTATTTTGAAGGCAATTTCCCCGCTGTCTATATTGGCTGTCAACCTCCTGATGAGGTTGATTTATTTGCAGAGGCCATTGATATTGCCTCCGAAGCAGATCAAGTAATTTTAATTGTTGGAACCAACTCTGACTGGGAGACTGAGGGCAATGATAGAGCTGATTTTAATTTGCCTGCGAATCAAAATACTTTGATTGAAGCAGTATTAAATGCTAACGAAAATACAGCATTAGTAATTAATACAGGCTCGCCAATAAATATCCCTTGGTTAAATAAAGCAAATGCTGTATTGCAAGCATGGTTTGCAGGACAGGAATTTGGTAATGCCTTGTATGATATTTTGTCTGGTTCAGTAAATCCTTGTGGTAAATTGCCAACATCATTCCCAGCAAGAATTGAAGATACTCCAGCTTTTGAATCATACCCTGGTGAAAATTTACAAATGAACTATGACGAAAAACTTTTAGTTGGTTATAAATGGTATGAAAAGAAAGAGATTAAGCCTCTATTTTGCTTTGGCCATGGCTTATCCTATACAGAATTTGAGTATAAAAATTTAGAAGTAGAACTAAAAGATAATAAAGAAATTTTGTGCAAATTCACTATTAAAAATATAGGAGAAACTGCAGGCGCTGAAATAGCTCAATGTTATATTCGTTATTCAAAGAATCTAGAAAATGAGCCTAACAAGACACTTCAAGGCTTTTGTAAAGTTAAGATTGATGCTCATGATGAAAAAAATGTTGAGATAAGACTTACTCAAAGAAATTTTTCACATTGGTCTATTGATGCAAAAAGATGGCAAATAAAAGAGGGATCATATGAAATTTTAATAGGATCATCCTCAGAAAGTATTTTTTTAAATTCATCCATCAATCTTGAGAAAGTTCTTCAAGTTCTCTAACAGAGAGCTTAATTTTTGTCGCATCAATTGAGCTATTGGTCTCAGATATAGTTCTTGGACCAATTAGTGGAAAAATTAAATCGGATTGGTGTAAAACATACGCCAAGGCAATTTGAATAGGCTCTACATTTTTTTTCTCGGCCAGCTCAAAGCACTTTTCTCTTCTCTTAAGGTTTTTTTCATAATGCCAAACCCTCATTTCTTCATCCAAAGTTGGATTTGAAAAATGCTCATTAGAAATCTGTTCTTTCTTTTTAATAAAAAATCCCCTTGCCTGAGAAGACCAAGGAAATAACAAAATATTTTCGTTAATAATATATTCTAAAAACTTCTCATTTACACCAACACAGCCAGGCCATACAGGTTGCATCATTTCTGCTAAGCTAAAATTATTGCTGAGTGCAGAAAATGGTTCTTTTTTATTTTTTTTTGCATTAGCTCTTGCAGAGGAGAATCTATCTAACTCCCAATTGGAAGCTCCATATATCTCAATCAGGCCTTCTTTTTGAATATCTGACAATACGTCAACAAATTCGTCAACCGGTACATCCCTGTTATCTCGATGGAGACAAAAAATATCTATTTTTGTAATATTAAGCCGATCAAGTGATTCAAGAATTTGAGGTCGAATAAATTTTGGCTCGCATTCAGGAGTATGAGCAGCCTTACCAATTACTATAACGTCTTTTGCTACTCCTCGCGAGTTTATCCAATCACCAAGATACTTATCACCTTTTCCATGATTATAGATATAGGCGGTATCAAATATTCTTCCTCCAGATTCATAGAAGTGATCAAACATTGTAAAGGCATGCAGATCAGAGATTTGATTGTCACAACCTAATACAAGCTTCGAACCAATCTTATTAATTCTTGGAAGAGTTATTTTTTTAAGAATTGGTTTTCTTATTTGAGAAGTATTTGACAATGGTATTGGAGAATTTTTAAAACTATTTTTTGGACATTCAATTTTCATTCTCTCTCTCCATTGATCAAGCCAAAACATATTACTTTGCGTTTCAGTGTGAGTGATAAACTCCGATTCTGCTTTTTGCTGCAATATGCAACTCGAGGCATGCTCAATTTCTCTAGAAAATAAACCAAATTCATCAATAAATGAAATTTCTTGTTTGCCTAGTTCAGGAGTAGAGACCAAAATAGAGGATCTTCCATCTTGAAATTGCCCACAATGCCATGGTTGATTAACAGCAATAGATTTTTCACCACTAAATACCAATAGATCATTGGAAAAATTTTCATTTATTGCACAACTTATTTTTGCCTCAATAGAATCCGAAAAAATAATATGAGCATGAGATTGAAGATCAACACCAGTCTCATCTAGCTCTCCTGTAGCTGAAAACTCTCTAGGTTCGGCAAACGGAAGTCCTTGTAAATGACCAGCTATTAACTTACACATCGTTAGGGGATAACATCCAATATCTAAGATTGCTCCTCCACCCAGATTAGGATTTCTTAATCTATGATCTATTGGAACCTCAGCAGCAAAGCCAAACGAGGCTTCAATCAATATTTTCTCTTTGTCACCAGAAAAAATATGTAAATTATCCAAAATATTCTTTGTTTGGGGATGAGTTCTATACATAAATCCTTCCATTAAAAAAATATTTGATTGTTTCGCTAGATCTATGAGAATCATGCTCTCATATGCATTCATCGTAAATGGCTTTTCACACAGAACATGCTTGTGATTTTTGATAGCTTGAAATGTATGAGCAAAGTGTTCGCTGTGCGGTGTTGCTATATAAACAGCATCTATTTCAGGTGAAGATAACAAATCATTTAATTGATAATGAGCGTCAATATTAAATTTTTTAGCAAAAGCATTTGTTGTATCAACATTTCTACCATATAAGCCTATCAATTCAGAATTTGAAGTTGATTTTATAGAGTGCGCAAAAGCAGATGCTATTGAACCTGAGCCAATTATTCCCCAATTAATTTGTTTCATGATTCAATTTTTTTCTTTCAATTTCAAAAATTAATTTTTTATGAAATGTTTTATTAATCGGATAAAAAGACACCAAAATAAAACTAAGGAAAATGCCAGTCAATGGTATCCAGGTCATAATAAATTTTAATTCCTGTAAGGTTTGCTCAGACTGAACTGTATTAGGCTCAAAGCCAATTTGAGTTAAAACCAGGCCAAGCAAAAGAGCAGCCAGTGCAATAGCTGCTTTTTGAGCAAAGGTCATAAAACCATATAGTGATGATTCTGTTCTAACGCCAGTTTTCCATTCTCCATATTCAATTGTATCTGGAAGCATTGACCAAAATAAAACTCCTGTTGCTCCATTTCCAATTCCAATAAAGCCTAGAATAAGCAGCAGTTCATTTAAAGAATTTATTGAAGAAAAATAAAAAATTAAAAATCCAATAATTAGTAATGTCATTGATGCCATCCATGAATTTCTTTTACCAATCTTTAGTGCGGCATATGCCCATAATGGAATGGCCAAAAGAGCTGAGCCACTACTTATGCCGAGAATAAGTCCTTGATATTCATGCAAATCAAGAGAATATTTAACAAAATAAATTAAATTGTTATTAAACATTATAGAAGTTGAGCCAAGGATAAGTATCGATGCAAAGACAATCCAGAATGGATAATTATTAGCAACTGACTTAAATACTTTTGCAAAGCTGGGTAATTGAATTGAGGAAGAATTGAATTCTCTTTCTTTTACAAATCTTACAGTGATGCTTAAAACCAGCACTGCCATAAGACCACATAAGATGCCTAGGAAGATAAATCCAGATGCTTCATTTGTCCCACCAAAGAACAAAACTATTGGGAAGCCTAAAGCTGAGACAGTGAGGGTGCCAAAAGAGGCGCCTATCATCCTCGCAGTGGTTAATTTCGTTCTTTCATCACTATCATCAGTAATCCTTGCTGTAAGAGATGAATATGGAACGCTGACTATTGTAAAACAAGTTCTATGTAATAAATTAACAGCTAGCAAGAAATTAAAAAGTTTTGCTCCCTCAAGTGGAGGAACCCAAAATAGTAAAATAAAGGAAAAAGCTAAGGGAATTGCGCCATAAAAAATATATGGTCGATAACTTCCCATCTTGCTTCTAGTTCTTTCTGCTAGGTATCCCATAAAAGGATCTGTTATTGCGTCCCAAGCAATTCCTAGAGCATAAAGCCAACCTGCAAGGAGTGGTGATATTCCGACAACATCGGTATAAAAGTATAAAAGATATAAACCCACTCCACTCCAATACAAACAAATTGCATAATCTCCGATGCCGTAAGCTGATCTGACTTTATTTGATACTGTATTAAGACTCATAAACCTTCATTGACTATAGCAGTCTTGTCAGCAGTTGGTAATATTTAGGAACTGCATTAGTATAAAATTCATGGGAACAGACCAGCACTATAAAGAAGGCTTTTCAAAAAATAATGGAGTAAAGATTTTTTATCGTGATTATGGTCCTGAGGATGGTGATCCAATACTTATGGTCCATGGACTAGGAGCGCAGCTTGTTCATTGGCCACAGCATCTTATAAATTTCTTACAAGAGAATAACTTTCGACCTATTACCTATGATAATCGAGATGTTGGCTTATCATCCAGATTTTCCAACACGCCGTCATTTGTGTCGGACTACATCAAATACTTTTTTAGATTACCTATTAGATCTGAGTATAAAATTGATGATATGGCAGATGATGGAATCAAACTATTAAAAACTTTAAAAATTAAAAAGGCCCATATTTTGAGCACCTCCATGGGCGGAATGATTGCTCAGATCATTAGTGCTATGTATCCTGAAAAAGTGAAAACATTTACATTGATTGCGTCTACTGCATCTACCCCCAGTCCAATTAATGCCCCATCAAAGGCAGTCAGAGAAATTATGCTCGAAAGATCAAAAAATCCAAATGCATCATACGATGAGATAATCAAAAGGGAAATAAAAATGGTTTCACTAATTGGTATGAAAGGAAGGATTGTTGACACTCCTGAATTTAGAAAAGAAACAATGGAAAACTTAAATCGCTCTCAAGACGGGTCAGGATATGCAAGGCAACTTCTGTCAATTCTTGCATCAAAGGATAGATTAAAAAAAATTAAAAAAATTAAAGCTCCAACGTTAATTATTCATGGCAAAGACGATCCTATGATACATGTCAGAAATGCTTATAAAATGCACAAATTAATTCCGCATAGCAGACTTCAAATAATTGATAACATGAGGCATCTAATTGAGCCTGAAATTCTCATGCAATTTGAAGGGGCTCTATTAAATCATCTGAGGATCAGCTCTTAATCGCTGTAAGCTCCTCATCACTAATTAACAGCATGTTGCCTATTTGCATAAACAGTGAATTTTCATACTGATCAACTTTATCATCTGACAAAATAACACTCCAAATATTCGATAAAATCTCAAGTTTCATTCTTTTAGTGCAGTTACTATTGATAATATTAATAAATGGATTAAAAGACTCCTTATGACTTGTCCATTCTTTTAGCTCTTGAAAAGCTTCCGAAAAATTGCCCTCCGGATATAAATCCAAGTAAAAATTTTTAATTTCATCAATCTCATCATCATCTACTTTTCCGTCCATTCGAGCAATTTCAATCATTAAACACAAGACAGCAGAAACATGTGGTGGCATATCCTCAGCAGTTCCAGAAATATCAGAAAATAATTTTTTTTTGAATATAGATAGCATCTGTTAAAAATTTAAAAAACAACTATAGCAATCTTTTGAATAAAAATAATCATTATGAAGCTTCAATCCCAAATGCGCATAAGTCCCTCCTGCGCAGTTGATGCAATTAATTTTCCTGCTTTGGTATATATCGATCCTCGAGAAAAACCTCTAGCATTTTGAGAAATTGGGCTATGCATATGATGCAAAATCCAGTCATTAAAATTAACTTTTCCATGAAACCACATCACATGATCTAAGCTAGCACTTTGAAATTTTTTTGACATAAAATTTACCTCATGAGGATTTACAGCTGCCCCAAGTAACCCCATATCAGAACAATACAATAATAATGCTTGGTGGATTCTTTCATCTTTTGGTAACTTTCCAGTTGGTTTCATCCAAGTGCTCCTATAAGGGGGTAGTTTTTCTGCTTTCAATAAATCCATGGGTTCAACTTGTCTCGTTTCGATCTCTCTTTCTCTGAGCCACATTGGTAAATAATCTTTAGGAATTTTGTTTTGTACGTCTTTTCTTAACTCTAAATCACTTTTAAGTTTCTCTGGACCTGCAATTTTTGGCATTTTAATTTGATGACTTAGGCCTTTTTCCTTCTTTTGAAATGAAATAGAGCAACTAAAAATCGCTTCTCCATTTTGAATTGCATTGACTCTTCGAGTAGTAAAACTCTTCCCATCTCTAATTCGATCTACTTCAAAAATAATATTTTGCTCAAAATCTCCTGGTCTTAGAAAGTATGAGTGAAATGAGTGAACCCATCTTGCTTTTTCGACTGTTTGGTATCCAGCTATTAAACATTGAGCCATAATCTGACCACCAAAGATTCTTTGAAAGCCAACACTTTTTCCAGTCCAAGAGTAAAGATCTCTATCAATCCTAGTTAAGTTAAAAAGTTCAAGTGTGTGTTTGAGGGCACTGTTCATTAGTTTTGATGATTTATTGAATTAAAATTAATCTTACATTGAATCAATTAAAACTAGAACTTTATCTCATCAAAAGTTAGCATATGTGCTCCTGTAAATACTAAAATATATACATATGATAAATTCAGAAAGAATCAGCCTGCCAGACCAACCAGATCAAAAAATTAATGTAAAAAAAATATTTAATATTGATTCTAATCTTTCAGTAAAAGGCTATAAAGAAAAAACACAGTGGGTGCCTGAAATTGACTCAACTTATGTATTTGATAAAGATACAACACTATCGATTTTAGCTGGCTTTGAACATAACCGCAGGGTAATGATTCAGGGATATCATGGAACGGGTAAATCAACACACATTGAACAAGTGGCAGCTAGACTTAATTGGCCATGTGTCCGAATTAATCTTGATAGTCATATAAGCAGGATAGATTTATTAGGCAAAGATGCCATTGTGCTAAAAGATGAGAAACAAATTACCGAATTCAAAGAAGGAATTTTGCCATGGTCCATTCAAAATCCGGTTGCGATTGTTTTCGATGAATATGATGCAGGAAGACCTGACGTCATGTTTGTTATTCAAAGGATTCTAGAGGTAGAGGGTAAATTAACTTTATTGGATCAAAATCATGTGATATCTCCACATCCAAGCTTCAGACTATTTGCAACTACTAATACTGTTGGTATGGGAGATGTAACAGGTCTTTATCATGGCACACAGCAAATTAATCAAGGGCAAATGGATCGTTGGCACATATTGTCAACACTAAATTATTTGGAGCGCTCACACGAGATCGATGTTGTTACAGGCAAAGTTCCCGAACTGAAA
>CABXUO010000017.1 GCA_902515455.1 uncultured SAR86 cluster bacterium | reverse complement strand
AACTCCAGAATTTACTGCTGACATATCTCTAACTTATGAAACAACTTTGAAATCTGGAAGTCAGTTCACAGGAATTCTTCAATATGTCAAAAGAGGTGAGTTTCAACAGCGGGTTAATAATAATCCAATAGTTGATGCTATTGATGCCTACGATATCTTGAATTTAACTGCTAGCTTTGATTTTGTTGGAGATAAGTGGGGCCTTGATTTAATGATTTTAAATGCTACTGATGAAGATGGAGTTAACTCAAGCATGACAGACGTTTTTGGTGTTGCTGCTACGGGCATAGAGTTAATACCACCCAGACAAATCATGGCTCGATTAAGCATGAACTATTAAGAACTTCTTAGAAGTTATCAATAAGCAAGTCTCCGTCAAATTTTTCATTTGATATAATTTCTTATGGATAAATTATTTATACAGCCAGCAGATTTGCTGGAGGATTCGTTCAAACTAGCCTGGCAAGTATACGAGAGTGGCTATCGACCTAATTATATTATTGGAGTATGGAGAGGAGGAGCTCCAATCGGCATAGCTGTTCAAGAATTTTTAGACATATTAAAAGTCCCATCCGATCACATTGCTATAAGAACCTCTTATTACAAAGGCATTGGAGAAACTCAAGAATGCGTTCAAGTCTACGGTCTTAACTACATAATAAAACAAGTTGAGTCTGAAGATTCATTATTAATAGTTGATGATGTTCATGATACTGGAATATCAGTTCAGCAAATAATATCTG
Source organism: uncultured SAR86 cluster bacterium (assembly GCA_902515455.1). Taxonomy (GTDB): domain Bacteria; phylum Pseudomonadota; class Gammaproteobacteria; order Magnimaribacterales; family D2472; genus D2472. Next base: position 25,889 of record CABXUO010000017.1, on the reverse strand, counting down.
ACCTTAAAAATGCATGTAAAAAAAATACTCCTAAGATTAAAGTAGCAACACCTTACTTCAAACCCAGTAAAAATAAGACAAAAAGAAAACCAGATTTTTATATACATGAAACTGAAAAATGGCTTGTATTTCCTCATGAACTTGAGGGACTATCCTTTGAAGAAATCATTCAAAACAAACCAGCATTAAGTGAATTTTTTGAAAAAATAAAACCGTTTATCAAGTAGGAAAGTTTTAATAAAGTTTCCTTTATAATATTTCAAAATAATTCAGACAAAATAAATGATCAATTCTGAAAACCTTTCATTAGATAAAAAAAATATTGACACAATTTTAGTCATAGATTTTGGATCTCAATACACTCAGCTTATTGCAAGAAGAATTAGAGAATTAAACGTATTCTCTGAAATACTCCCATGGGATGTATCCGCTGAAAAAATAAAATCCTTGAATCCTAATGGAGTTATTCTTTCTGGAGGTCCTGAATCAGTTACAGAATCAAATACACCTAGAATCCCAAAGACGATTTTTGAATTAGATATCCCAGTTCTAGGAATCTGTTACGGCATGCAAACTCTTGCTGAGCAATTTGGTGGACAAGTTACTTCATCAAAAAATAAAGAATTTGGCCATGCTAAAATTGTTATAGAGAGTTCTTCATTGCTACTTGACGGATTTATCCCAAGTTCCTCAGTTGATGTTTGGATGAGTCATGGAGATCATGTATCCACTCTTCCAAATGAATTTAATTTGATTGCTTCTACATCATCAGCGCCAATAGCTGGTATGGAGCATGCTAACAAACCCATCTATGCGTTACAGTTCCATCCTGAGGTAACTCATACTAAACAGGGCAAAATGATATTAGAAAATTTTACATTCAAGATTTGTAAATGCTCAGCTAAATGGAAAATTGAAAATCTTATTGAACAAAGAATAAATGAGATTAAAGAAAAGGTTGGAGATCAGAAGGTATTATTGGGTTTATCAGGAGGAGTTGATTCATCTGTTACAGCGATGCTTTTGGATAAATCGATTGGGAAAAACTTAATTTGTATTTTTGTTGATAATGGATTGCTGCGAAAAAATGAAGCTGAGGAAGTTGAGGCATTATTTAAAGATAAAATGGATCTAAATTTATCAGTTGTTGATGCTAAAAAAGTTTTTTATAGACATCTTAAAGGTATATCAGATCCAGAGCAGAAAAGAAAAATTATTGGTAGAACTTTTATTGACATTTTTGATAATGAGGCTGCTAAATTTAAAGATGATGTTAATTTTTTAGCACAGGGAACTATTTATCCAGATGTAATTGAATCCTCAGGATCAGAATCTAAAGAGGCTAGAGTAATTAAATCTCATCATAATGTTGGAGGTCTTCCAGATGACATGAAAATGGAGTTAGTAGAGCCTCTTCGTGATTTATTTAAGGATGAGGTAAGAAAAATGGGTTCCGAGCTTGGACTTCCGTTAGAAATGTTGAATCGGCATCCATTTCCAGGTCCAGGATTAGGAGTAAGAATCCTAGGAGAGATTTCTCAAGAAAAAGTTTTAACTCTTCAAAATGCTGATGCTATTTTTTTAGAGGAGTTAACTAAAGCAGGCTTATATGATCAAGTGAGCCAAGCATTTTGTGCATTTCTTCCAATAAAATCGGTAGGAGTTGTTGGAGATCAGAGGAGATATGCGGATGTAATAGCAATAAGAGCAGTTGAGACAGTAGATTTTATGACAGCAACTTGGGCTAGGCTCCCTCATGATTTCTTATCGCATGTCTCAAATCGAATCGTTAATGAATTAGACGGAGTTAGTAGGGTGGTCTACGATATTTCAAGTAAGCCTCCAGCCACTATTGAGTGGGAGTAATGAAATACTTATATAAAGTTTATATACTATTATATTCCCTTCGGTTGTAAATAAAGTAGATGAGCAAAAATTTTAAAAAAAACCTTCTATTTTCATCGCCTTTTTTTGAGTTTGAAAATGTAAATCTTGCCTCCAAATTACATCAACACATTAATACTTTAAATATTGATGGTATTGAGTCAAATGTTGCAAACCAAGTTAAACATAATTTATCTGAATCAAAGTTTGATTTTTTCAATAGTGAAGTTGATGTTATTAAAGAAACAAGAACTTTTCTTGCATCATGCTTAAAAGATATTTTAAATAATCTTTATAACACTGATGATGACTATAAAATTGCTTTTACTGATAGCTGGTATCATATTGGTACCAAAAATAGCTCACATGATTTGCATGCCCACATAAACTGTAGTTGGTGCGGAATTTTTTATATTCAATCTGGCGAATTAGATAAAGGTGGACACACATTTTTTTGTAACCCAATCTTTTCTAACTTTCTTGACATAGGAACAGTACATCATAATGATACAGAACATATTGTTATACCCAAAAATGGCAAATTGGTTTTCTTTCCCTCTTATTTAAAACACTTTCAATCTATCTATGAGGGTAATGAGCAAAGGGTAGTTGTTGCATTTAATTGCTCAATTCTTGAAAAATATTAATTAAGTCAGAGGTTTTTTATATTGATTAAAAGATTGATTAACAATTATCTCTATAAACAAAGAGGTTATTGGTTTGTTTTTTTAATGAATCTTAAAGCAAAAATAAAAAATTCTGATGCAATCTTCTTCTATGATTCTATTAATAAGTCATACAAAATTAAATCTAACAAAATATGTGATTCTAGGCAGCTAATCTTTAAACACGAATTTCAAGGAGGTTCCACATATATAGATGGAATTTTTGAGAGGGGAGAGGCAATTGGCAAGATTTATTTTTTAGACGAAATTAGCTATAGTCCTGGAGATATAGTTCTTGACTGCGGCGCAAACTTGGGAGATTTATTACTTTGGTTTCAGAATAGATCTCTTGAAATAGAATATATTGCTTTTGAACCATCACCATTGGAATTTAGTTGTTTAAAAAACAATATACTGAATCATGAGGCTCATCAGGTTGCTTTATGGAATAAGGATGAAGTGATAAGATTTTTTGTTAGTTCTCAAAATGCAGATTCTAGTCTTATTCAGCCAAAAAAATTTAATGAAATTATTGATGTAAAAGCTATAAAGCTAGAACATTATGTTACTAGTAAAATAAAACTACTTAAGTTAGAAGCTGAGGGCGCTGAGCTAGAAGTTCTTTTAGGTCTAGATAAAAAAATTCATTCAATTGAATATATTGCTGCAGATCTTGGGCCTGAGAGGGGCGTTGACTCTCAGTCAACTTTTTTGCCTGTTAAGGAATTTTTGGAAGGAAAAAATTTTTCTATGATTAATAAAAACGATCATAGGTTTACCGCTTTATTCAAAAATAATATCGATCAAGTATAACGTTATCTAATTACTAAATTTAATTAATTCCATATAATGATTTAATGAACTCTGGAAAAAACGATAATCCAAAAGATACTATTAGTGTTGTTATTCCAGTAATGAATGATTGGGATAATCTTCAAAAAGTTATTAATTGCTTGGCTTCTCAAACATATAATCCTTCTGAAATAATTGTAGTTGATTCCAGTTCTAACAATGAAATTGAAGAATCAATCAGTGAAAAATTCTCCTCAATACCCATAAAATACATTAGGGCTGGCAGAGCGTATACAGCAGACAGGCTTATCCAAAAATATTTTAGTTTTGCAGTAAAAAATAAAAAAATTCCTGGTAGGGCATATCCATATGAAGCCACTAATATGGGTGCAGAGATTGCTTGCTCGAAGTGGGTTGCCTTTTTGGATACTGCAACACTTCCATCAAAGAGATGGTTGAAATCTCTCATTGATGAACTAAATAATAAAAATTTAGATTTAGTACTTGGAAGCACAAGATATTTCGCTCATACAAGATTTCAAAAATTACTTCAAGCCTGCACTTATGGAAAATTTAGTCATGAAACAATGCCTGGATCAATAATTAAAGCTGAGATTTATAAGAATAATTTTAAAATTCGCGAAGGAGTCAGGGCTGGTGGTGATATAGAGTGGCGACAAAGAGTAAAATCTAAATTTAAATGGAGCATTTCTGAAGATAACTTTCTTTCATACTCAAATTTACCAAAAAACTTTTTTTCTTGTGCAAAAAAAATGTTTATTTACCAGTTACACTCCGCTCGAGTTGATATTCAGCATACCGTTAAGGACATTTATTTGGGATTATTTTTGTTATTTTCAGTAATCATTGTCCCAAAATGGAATTCATTTGTTGGATGGGAGTCCAGCCCTTTTTTTATTCCAAATATTACTAAAATTTACTTAATATCTATTTTAACTTTATTTTTTTTCAGCTTTTTGATCAGCAGAGGTGTATTTCGCGGTGTCAAAATAAGTTCTTTTGTTTCAAACATATTAAGATTTTCACTTTTAGTATTAATCTTTATTATCGCATACAGATGGAATGCTGTAATTGCAAATTGGGTTGAGGATTCTGTTTGGTTTTTTCCTCACATAACTAAAATTTTTGTTGGATCGGTAATATTAACTGCTTTATTTTATAGAGGTATTTATTTTCCACTTACCCATGGCATTTTAAAAAACTATTTGTTTCCAGTTAATTGGATTTTAGTTGGAAGTCTTGGAATATTATTAGATATTGTTAAAGCCCCTGGATACTTAATTGGTTCCGTATCATCTATTTTTGTAAAAAAACTAGATTCTAAATTATGATTTCAATCAATATAAAAACAGATTAATGTGCGGACTTATTGGATATTCAAGCCCTAATTTTTCCCAGACTCAATCAAATGAGTTATTAAAAAGTGGAATAAATTCATTAGAGCACAGAGGTCCAGACTTTGAAGGATTTTGGACAAATAATGATAATTCTCTGGGTTTGGCTCACTCTAGATTGTCAATTATTGATCTAAATAATAGAGCAAATCAACCTATGATTTCTGATGGATATATCTTAGCTTTTAACGGAGAAATATATAATTTCATTGAGTTAAAGCATGAGCTTGAATCGATCGGAGTTGACTTTGAGACAAGCTCAGATACTGAAGTAATTTTACATGGCTATAAAAAATGGAAAAGCAAAGTATTTAAAAAACTCAGAGGCATGTTTGCAATTGTTATTTTTGACATTTCTAATAATGAAATTATTTTAGCAAGGGATCAGTCAGGGCAAAAACCTCTTTATTATTTATTAGATAAAGAAAATCATGCCTTTATATTTGCGTCTGAAATTAAAGGAATTTCTTTCTATAAAAATTTTGACCGAAAAATTTCTTTACTTTCTTTAAATAGATTATTTTCTGTGGGATTTTGTGAGGAACCTCTATCAATTTTCAATCAGATAAATAAAGTTGAGGCAGGTAAATACTATACATATAAAATTCATAGCCAAGAAATTTTTAAATCAGAATTTTGGGATCTAGATGATTTCATCAAAAAAGATAATAAAAAATCTCTTTCCGAGGAAAGTCTTTTATTAAAGTTAGAAGAATTATTGCTTGAGTCTATTGACTTACAATTTAGATCAGATGTTCCAGTAGGTATGCTTTTAAGTGGGGGAGTTGATTCAAGTCTTCTCGTTGCTCTTGCTTCAAAAATAAAAGGCGATCTTAATACTTATACTGTGCGATTTTCTAAGCATGATAAATTTGACGAATCAATTCATGCTCGACTAATCGCAGACAAATTCAAAACAAATCATTTTGAACTTGAGGCATCTTCTGTTGATCCAAGTATTTTTGATGAATTAATATATTTTTATGATGAACCAATTTTTGATACTTCAGTCGTGCCAACATTCTTATTATCTAAACTTATTTCAAATTACTGTAAAGTTGCAATTGGTGGCGATGGAGGAGATGAATTATTCGGTGGATATCCTCACTATAACAAGTTACTAAAAATTAAAAATAAATCTCAATACGTTCCTTATGTTGTTAGAAATTTCTTCGCACAAAAAGCAATAAATTTTTTACCATTAGGAATGCGTGGAACTAAGACAGTGGAATTCTTTGGAAACGACTATAAGGTCAATCATCCAAATACTTCTGAGTTTTTTGCGGACTCAGAGCAATCAAAGCTCTTTAAATTTAATATTATTAGTCAAATTGGCAATTCCGAAAATAACTTATATAAGCCAAAAATTTATGAAGACTTTATTGATACTGCAACGTTACATGATTTTAAGAATTTTTTAAGAGAAGATATTCTAGTAAAAGTAGATAGAGCAAGTATGGCAAATTCTTTAGAAATTAGATCTCCTTTTTTAGATCATAAATTAATAGAGTTTGTATTTGAAAATATTCCCTCAAAATTAAAAGTTAACAAAAATTCAAGAAAAATACTTCTTAAAAAGTTAGCAAGCAGACATCTTCCTAAAGAGTTTGACTTTCAAAGGAAACAAGGATTTTCATTGCCGTTAAGTGAATTAGTCAGATCAGAATCATGGAAAGAATATTTTTGCTCAAAAATTGATGAATCAGATCCAAAGATTTTTAACCATAAATATGCGCATCGTTTATTACAATCACAAAGCTCCTTTTATAATAATGCTGAAAGAATGTCTGCCATTATATTTTTTATGATTTGGGTTGAAAAATTTAAACCTGTTTTCGATTGATAATTATATTTTCATATTCTAAATAAATTTTTTCCAGGCAAAACTTGTCTTCAATTAAACTCCTTGACGCAATGCTCATCTTTGGAACCGCTTTTTTATTTAAAATCATCCATTCCATTGCATCCTTAAGACTATTTACATTTTTTGTTTCTACCAATAATCCATTTTTTCTATTTATGATGCATTCTTTGCATCCAGATGCAGATGAAAGAATTAATGGCATACCAGACGCAGCTGCTTCAATGGCTGATTTTGGTAGACCTTCTCCGTGGGAGGGTAAGACAAAAACAGTGTATTTAGAAAGGAAATCTTTCATTGCATCAAAATCGATTTCACCCAAGTAGTTAATATGAGAGACATTTTTTATCTTTGAGAACAACTCATCAGATATCCTATCAGGATCATTGACATCATATTTTCCAACTATATTTATGCTAATTTCTGGATAATCTTTTTTTAATGACTCGCTTGCAAGAAAAAATTCATTTAAGCCCTTAGCATTTACAAGTCTAGATGCAAATAAAAATGAAACTGGCTCTGATTCACTTCTTTGATGAAATCTCATTTGCTTAATGTTAATTCCACTACCATGAATTAAAATCGAATTTATCTTTGATGAAAACCCTCTATTTATGAAAATATCCATATCTTCAATATTTTGAAAAATAAACTTTGAATTTTTTTTAAAATTCGCGAGCATGAATATACATTTATATACAAGATATAAAAATTTATTTTTAAGATTTTGTTTAAAAAAGAATGGCCCAAATCCAGTGACTAAATAAAAGTAATTAATTTTCTTGCTGAATTTGCTTACCAATATGCCTAACAAAGAAATTTCCAAAGTAACAAAAAAAATACTTGATGGTTTGATAAGCTTTATTGCTTTTTTGAGCCTAAAAAAGTATCTAATAAAACCGTTTAACCCTTTTTGAGAAGCTCTTTTTTTAATCATATGGAGCATTATTCCTGCAGAATTAATTTCTTTGATAATTTTTTTATCTGTATTTGTATAGTCAGTTATGACAATTACTTCTGCAATCGAAAGAAGTTTTTTTGCAAGATCAAATCTATGGCTATAAAAAAAATCACACTCATTTATGACAAAACATATTTTCATTTTTTATGATCAGATATTAAAAAAGATAACATTTTAATGATACATTACTAAATTATTATTTAAGAATAATCTGCAAGTTAATGTTGCAAAAAATTCTTGAAATTTAATCTTAATTATAATTATGAAAGTTTCAGATGCGGTTAACCAAAGACACTCAGTAAGATCATTTTTGAGTACTCCAGTTTCAAACGATTTAGTGAAGAATCTACTAGTTAAGTCATCGAGATCTGCATCTGGTGGCAATCTACAGCCTTGGAAGGTCTTTGTAATTAATGAATCCTCTATGAATGATTTTCTTAAATTTCAAGAAGATTGGGATAAGCCAGATCAGCCTGCATATGAAATCTATCCTCAAAAATTAAAAGAACCCTATAGAACTTCTAGATTTGAATTGGGAGAGCAGATGTATGATTTATTAGGCATCCCTAGAGAGGATAAGGAGGGTCGAATCACACAAGTCATGAAAAATTTTAATTTTTTTGGAGCTCCATGTGCATTTTTTTGCTTTATTGATCGTCAGATGGGTCCACCACAATGGTCTGACTTAGGCATGTTTTTGCAAACCTTTATGTTGCTTGCGAAGGAAGAGGGCCTAGATACATGCGCTCAAGAGGCTTGGTCTATCAAAAATGATAGTGTTTCTGAATTTGTTGAGGCTGATACAGAAGATATTTTATTTTGTGGAATGTGTATAGGATACAAAGATACAGAAGACCCTGTTAACTCCCTTCGATCTGAGAGAAGAAATATCGATGAATGGGCCAAATTTTTATAAACCTTTCTTTTAAAAATTATTTTATGTATTTAAGTCATTTCATGGAATTAGCGCTATATTTGGCAAATACCGCTCTGAAAGTTAATGAAGTTCCAGTGGGAGCTGTAATTGTAAATAATGGAAAAGTTATAGGAACTGGATTTAATCAAGTGATAAGTAATAAATCCGTATCATCACATGCAGAGATCGTTGCAATTAATAATGCAAGCCAAACCATTCAAAACTACAGACTATTGAATTCTGAAATATATGTCACTCTCGAGCCTTGTCACATGTGCGCAAAAGCAATTGTAGATGCAAGAATCAATAATTTATATTTTGGGGCATTGGAGCCAAAAACTGGAGCTGTTAAATCCATAGATAGGTTTCTTGATAGAGAGGACTTAAACCATATGGTCAAACATAGCGGTGGCCATATGGCTGAGGAGTCAGCGGAATTACTTAAAAATTTTTTTAGGTCTAAAAGGCAAAAGTCAGAACATAGATTCTCAACCTAATTTAACCCATATTGGACAATGATCAGATGGCTTTTCCATTGATCGAGCAGCATAGTCTATTCCAGTATCCTTTAAAAGATTAACAAGGTTTTGAGATATAAGAATATGATCGATCCTCAATCCCCGCTTTGGATTGTCCTCAAACATCCTTGATCTATAATCAAACCAAGAATAGATTGATCCTTCTTTAGGATTTTGCTCTCTCCATGAATCAATAAATCCAAGATTTTTAATTTTTCTCCACATTTCAATTTCTTCTGGAAGAAAAGCAGTCTTACCATCACGCAGCCATCTTTTAACATTTTGTTCACCAATGCCTATGTCAAGCTCTGTTGGAGCAACATTAAAATCACCCATAACTATAATGTTATTCTCTTTTTTCTTTATTTTTTTTATGTGTTTTTCTAAATCATCATAAAATTTAATTTTTTTTGGAAATTTAGTTTCATGGGATCTATTCTCTCCCTGGGGAAAGTATCCGTTCATTATTATTATGCTCTGATCTTTCCATTTAAAAGAAGCTTGAATAAATCGCTTTTGATCATCTTCAGTGTCTCCAGAAAAACCTTTCATAACATTCTCAGGTTTTTGTTTGCTAAGAATTGCTACCCCATAGTGACCTTTTTGACCCCAAAATTCGGGATGATATCCGATATCTTTGATCGCATCTATTGGAAACTCTGGATCATTAACTTTTGTTTCTTGAATACCAATTACATCAGGATCAATCGTGTCTCTGATATGAATAAGCTGGTGAGGACGTGCTCTGATACTGTTAATATTAAAAGATACAATTTTCATATTTCATGCGGCCTTAGTTAAATAAATACTTTGATTCAATATTGTATAGTCTGAAAGAATTTGTGCGCCCTCTTTAAGAAGATAGTCATCATCAATATTAATTTTTATATTTTCAATTTTATCTTCTTTAAGTTTATTGAAATCTTCCATGGACTTATAAGAATCAAAAATCTCTAAATCAAGGTAGGTACGTCTTTCATTTTCGATATCCAATGCCCATATCTGCCTTTCTTTTTTTTCACTTTTTCTATTTTCCATATTTAAAGAAATCACATCTTTACTTTTTTGTTCTTCATATCTTTTCCTGATTTTAAGGATATATTGTAGATTAGGATTTTCTCTAACTCTCATTAAGTGTTCATGCCTTAATTTAGAAATTAGAGAGGGATCCATTATAAATTTTTGGAAACGAATAGGTTTAATCTCATCCCATGGCAGTGCAGCATCATATGAACTCTCTCCAATTTCTTCAATATCCCACGTGCTAGGTAGAACTATATCTGGATGGATGCCCTTATTTTGCATCCCAGAACCTGTTATTCGGTAGAACTTTGACTCGGTAATTTTTATTTGCCCTGAGCTTAAATCATCTAATTTTTGAACAGTCCCCTTTCCAAATGTTTTTTGACCAATAACTATTCCTCTTTGGTAATCTTGAATAGCTCCAGCAAAAATTTCTGATGCAGATGCAGAATATCTATCAACCATAACCGCTAAGGGTTTATTCCATATTTGCTTTGCTCTTGCATCCCCCCATGGTCTGATACTACCATCACTTTGTTTTACTTGAAGAGTTGCACCTGAAGAAATGAACAGTCCAATTAATTTATTTGCTTCATAGAGCGATCCTCCTGAATTACCTCTTAAATCAATTAAAACAGCATCGACTTCTTGCTTTTGAAAATTTTTGAGAATTTTTTCAACATCCTTTGAACTACTTCTAAAATCAGGATCCCTATTACGCCATGCATTAAAATCTATATAGAATGCAGGCAAATCAATTATCCCAATTTTGATTGCCTGTAAATTTCTTTGTATCTCAATAACCCTAGATTTTGCTGCTTGTTCCTCTAATTTGACCTCCTCACGGATAATAGTGACAAACTTTCGTTCGCTTAAGTCCTCAGTTTTTGCAGGTATTATTTCTAACCTAACTTTTGTACCAGCTTTACCCCTGATTAATCTAACAACCTCATCGATTCTCCATCCCACAACGTCAACAGGAGTTTGATCTAATTGGTCAATTTGAGATATTTTGACTATTCTGTCATCAGGATGAATTTTTTTAGTTTTCTCAGCTGGACCACCGGGTACAACACTCACTATAATTGGATAGTCATCCTCTGTGGTCAGCAAAGCTCCAATTCCCTCAAGCTTTAAACTCATATTCATTTCGAAATCCTCGGCAGATTTGGGTGAGAAGTAAGAGGAATGAGGATCAAAAAAAGATGTTAGATTATTCATAGAAACTGAAAAAATATCTTCTTCATTTCGTTGAGAAATTCGTCGCAGTCTATTCTTATATCTTTTTTGTATAGTTTCAGTTGCCTCATCAAGGCTTTTATCAGCCAACATAGAAGTTAACACATCATTCTTTGATAGCTTTCTCCATGATTTTTTTAGTTCATACTTATTTTTTTTCCATTGTTTTTTTTTGTTATCAATTACAATTTTTTCATCATTGGTAAAATCAAAATTTTTTTTGGCAACTTCTTTAAGTTGATAATTCGTCACTTCTATAAGCCTATTAAAATAAAGATTGATAAACTTAAAATTAGATTCTAAATCTATCGAGCATAAGGGAGACCTTGCATATCTCCTTTCATAGATCAAGGGATCATCAAATTTTGAAAATTTTCTTTTGAATGTAACAATTTCTTGCTCAGTAAAATATATTTTTTCTGCATCAAGCTGATCTAATAATTTATCAAATACTTCAGAATTGATTGAGCTCAAATCTTTATCATTAAAAAAGTGCTCTTTAGTCATCTTCAAGAAAATTTCCTGACAGAGTTTTTGCTTTTCCTCTGACGAGGGTATATTTATTTTTGTCTCTGCGTTAATGCTTAGCAAAAGTATTGCAAGCAAGCTCAGCGCTTTTTTCTGTTTATACAAGATAATTAATTTACAATATTTGTTAATAATGAATGCTAACTATATAGAATTTTACTTTGACTGTTCAAGTCCTTGGACATATTTAGCATTTATTGAAATTTTATCATTATCACGAAGACATGAGCTAGAAATAGAGTGGAATCCAGTACTAGTTGGAGGAGTTTTTAATGCGGTCAATCAAGATGTATATGAGTTTAGGAAAAAGCCTAACCCATTAAAGCTTAACTATTCAAATGATGACTTGCATTTGTGGTCAAAGGTGAGGGGAATAAGCATTACTTTTCCAGAAGTTTTTCCAGTTAATTCAGTAAAGGCCATGCGCGGTTGCTTGTATGCTAGAAAGGAAAACCAATTGGTTGAGTTTGCTAATAATTTATTTCAAGCTTATTGGAGTGAGGGTAAAGACATTAGTCAAGAAGAGTTATTGGTAAGAATTGCTGGAAATTCAAACTTAGATGTTAAAGAATTTAAAAAATTTATAGCTTCACAAGAGGCCAAAGATCTGTTGATAAAAAATACGGATGAATTAATTGGGCGCGGGGGATTTGGCTCGCCCACTTTTTTCTATAAAGAAAAAATGTTTTTTGGCAACGACCGATTACATCTCTTAGAAGAAGCAATTACAAAAAACTTAATTTAAAGCTGCGATTTATATGCCTCTTCGCGAACAAGTTCTGGACTACCAAGAATTTGACGATTTAATCCAATTCGTTTGAACCAGTAATGCAGGCCAAGTAAGTCTGTGAAACCCATACCGCCATGAACCTCGGTAGCTTTCTTCGCTATGCTTTTACTTATTTCAGAGATATGTGCTTTTGCATGACAGGCCATCAATCTCGCTTCATCAGGAGAATAATCATGGCAATGCGCAGCATGCCAAACCATTGCATAGCATGGCTCCAAGTCAGCAGTCATCTCTGCACACATATGCTTTACAGCTTGAAATGATCCTATGGCTCTGCCAAACTGCTTTCGCTCTTTGGCATAATCAACTGCCTTATCTATCATTATTTGTGATGCTCCTAGAGAATCGGCAGCAAGCATAATCCTTCCAGCATCAATTGCTTGGTTGATTGGTTCTACAGAGTCTGCAGAATTTTCAAGTAGTTCTCCCTCTAAGTTTTTACAAATTACCTCTGAATATTGCCTGGTTTTATCAACTGTGGTTAGTTTGACTATTTCTATGTTTTCAGATTTTGTATCCACAACAAATATTTGACCTTTTTCGTCAGCAAGCAATAAATGCGTTGCATCATTTGTATCAAGTACAAACATAGCTCTGCCATTCAAACCTTTATATGAACAAGTTATTCCAGCATCATTTCTTTTACCAATGAATTCATTAAAACCAACCCCAAAACGATATTCATTAATAGCGATTTTAGAAAGAAAATTTTCTTGCTGAGTTTTATTGCCTGCATGCTTAATAGCTGTTGGTGCCATGACATAGGGTCCAATAAATGGAGTAGGGCCAATACCACCTCCCAAAGCTTCTGAAATAACTGCTGCAAATAGCAAATCCAGACCTAGGCCACCAAATTCTTCTGGGATTAAGAGCCCATTTACTCCTAGATTGAGAAGGCCTTGATGAATCCCAGTAGAAAGATTTTTCTTATCACCGCTAGCAATGTGCTTAATGTTATCTATCGTGGCATGCTCTGCTAGATATTTTCTTATATTGTCTTGAAAAAAGGATTGTTCTTCCGATAAGCCAAAATACATTTTATGCTCCCTCTACTTTTGGTTCTTTTGGCAAGCCTAGACCTCGTTCAGCAATAATATTCTTTTGAATTTGACTGGTGCCTCCGCCGATAATGAGGCCAAGAAAATACATGTATATGAATTGCCATGTACCTTCATTTTTAAGATGCGGGCTATCTTCATACAAGGTTCCGATTTCACCCATCACATCAATGGCAAGGCCCTCTAATTCATGCCTTAACTCTGTTCCAGTGAGTTTTTGTATCATTTTGCCAATCTTGACATCAGTTCCTGGATTCAAATTAGCTGATAGCAGCCTCAAGGCGTGAGATTGTTGAGCTAAAACTTTGCCTTGAACTTGCATTAATCGATCTCGGTAAATTGGATGCTCAATTAATGGCTTTCCATCTAACGTTTCTTCTTTCATTAGCTGCATCAACATATTGACTCTATTCATAGTTGCATCTGGTGGAGCCAAGGAACCTCTTTCATGACCTAAAGTTGCATTCGCAACAGCCCAGCCTTCGCCTCTTTTACCTACAATATTGCTGGCTGGAATTTTTACATCTGTAAAAAAGACCTCATTAAATCCAGCCTTCAAAGTCATATCTACCAAGGGTCTAATTTCTATACCTGGGGTATCCATTGGGATCAATAAGTAGCTTATTCCAGCGTGTTTTGGTGCATCTGGTTCTGTTCTAACAAGACAAAAACACATTTGTGAGTATTGAGCTGTACTAGTCCATATTTTTTGACCATTTATAACCCATTTATCACCGACTAACTCTCCCTTGGTCTGCAAACTTGCAAGATCACTTCCTGCATTTGGTTCGGAGTAACCTTGGCACCAAACCATTTCTCCATGCAGTGTAGGCTCGATATACGCTTGTTTTTGTTCCTCGGTGCCCATCTCTAACAGAGTGGGAACCAACATATCGATACCTTGACCACCCATTGCTACTGGAGTTTGAGATTTTGAGAATTCTGCAGCAATAATCCTGCTTTTGAGAATATCTGCCTTACCGCCATATCCTCCATATTCTTTAGGAACTGAGCGTGCAAAATAGCCATTTTCGATAAGGATTTTTTGCCATTCTGATCTAGACATTTTGGGACCACCAGATCCACCAGAACTTCCCAGAGGATTATTAGAACGATCTGTAAAAGATAAACCTTTATATTTTTTACAAAAGCTTTGAACTTCTTTTGTGAAGCTTTGATATTCTGGCCCGTATTCTAAATCCATAAATCTTCCTTGATTATTTCCAATTTGGTTTTCTTTTTTCTAAAAACGCTGCAATACCCTCCTTTGCATCTTTACCTTCAAAACATTTAGCAATTTGTTCTTGTAGATAAGGCAGAGCCTCATCAAATTCTAAAGCGTCTTGTTTCTCATATGCCTCTAGACCAAATTGCATAGTTCCTGGGGCTAGACTAGCTAATTCTTCGGCTAGCTCGCTAACTCTTTTATTCAGTTCATTAGCCGCAACAGACTCATTGATTAATCCCCATGTTTCAGCTTTATTTGCATCAATGGGCTGACCACGCATAATAAAATCAAGCCCAGCTCTTTTAGGCATTACTCTGAATAATCCAGCCATGACCATAAAAGGCCACAAGCCTCTGTGTATCTCAGGCGCTGAAAATTTAGCTGAGTTAACAGCTATAGCATGAGTTGCATTTGTTACCAGTAATAATGCTCCTGCAAGGACTGATCCTTGAATTTTGCATATTACGGGTTTGTGAAGCCTCCTAAGAGAAAAACTGATATCATCTGCGCCCTCAATTTTTGGGACATTAGACTCTTCATTAGCAAGCCTCAGATCAGCTCCAGCGCAAAAAATGTCTCCTTCAGCACCGATCACAACAACTCTGATCTCTCTTTCTTGTTTAGCGTAAGCTAAAGCATAATTAAGCTCATTCATCATCACATTATTCAATGCGTTTTTTTTCTCAGGTCGATTTAATGTAATTGTTAAAATATTATTTTGGATATTTATTTTCGTTGCTTGAAAATCCAAACCATCTAAAGATAATTTATCTATGCTCATATGCTTTCCTCAAATAGTGATTTAGGTATATCTACATACTTAGCTCTTAAGTATTCCCCGAGAGATTTAGCTTGACCATCTTTCCTTGTATTAGATGAAACTCCATCTTCTAAAATGTCATGGATGTAAAAATTTAGCGAGAGTATGTTTGGGAGCTCATATCTATCTATTTCAAATTTACTTATGTCAGGCATCAATTCTTTGATTTTCTCAACAGTCAAAAAATTGTTTAAAAAGGAGAATGCATTTTCATTTTTTGCCCAAACACCGATATTCGCACAACCCCCTTTGTCACCTGACCTTGCCCCAAAAATCTCTCCAAGTGGCTTTTTGAGAGTTTCACCGGACGGAGGAGGGGGTATTTGAACTGGTTGTTTTTGATAATAGGTTTCTTCTAAATCCAGTTGATTGGTTGGTATTACCTCAATTTCTTTGCCATCAACATGGACAGTCTCTTTAATGTGCTTGCTATCTATTAAAGCAGGCCAATAGACTAAGACTGGTCCTCCTGATCTTACACCGCCGCCAGTAAAAAATCCTGGATAATTTGCTAAAGCTAGCTCTATCATCTTTGCTGTAAACATTCTGCCAACTAAATCCGGATCTTTTGATTTGACTGAAATTCTCAGAGAGGCCATTGCTTCTTCATTTGAATTTGGATCTTTTTTGTCAGTTCTATCTAATAAAATTGAAATCTCATCAAATTGCTCTTTGCCTCCAACAGAATTAAAAAGCGCATCTGAAATAATTTTGGCTTTTTCTTCAATATCTATTCCTGTAAGAATAAACTCCATGCCATTTCTATAACCCCCAGCAAGATTAATACAGACTTTATGAGTATTGGTTGGCGAGCTTCCCCTGCAACCTGATACATAAACTCTGTCTTTGGAAACTTCTTCAATATTTAAGGTATCAAAATGAGCTATGACATCTGGGTTTAAGTATGCGGGAGTACTAATTTCGTATAAGAGCTGCGCAGTTACAGTTCCAGTGGATACTAATCCGCCAGTACCAGGATGTTTAGTAATATAAAAAGTCCCATCTTTTTTAATTTCAGCTATTGGATAGCCCACATTGTCAAAGCTCTGCACTTCTTTAAAAAAAGAATAGTTACCACCGGTTGCTTGGCAACCGCACTCAATAATATGACCTGCTGCTAATGCGCCAGCTAATGCATCATAATTATCTCTTTTCCAATTAAATTTCCATGCTGCCGGACCAATTACTACTGCAGCATCCGTCACTCTTGGGCATACAACAATATCAGCGCCTGCATCTAATGCCTCTTTAATTCCCCATGCCCCAAGATAAGCGTTTGCTGTAAGTGTTTGACATCCTGATTTATCAATTGGGATATTTTTATCAATGTTAAAAAATGATTCTCCTTCCTCTTTTAAGGCATCCATTCTGGGCATCAAATCATCTCCTGTTATGTAAGCCACTTTGAGAGAAATATTGAGCTCTTCCAAGATTTTTTCTATTTCATTGGCCATAGATAAGGGATTTAAGCCACCCGCATTTGTAACAATTTTGATATTTTTATCCTTGCATGACTTAGCTACTGCTTTAACTTGTTTAAGGAAGGTGCCTACGTATCCCTTATCCTCTCCACGCTGCATCTTTTGATTAAAAAGAATTGTCATGGTGAGTTCTGCTAAGTAATCTCCAGTTAAGACATCAATAGGTCCTCCATCCACCATCTCCTTAGCAGCAGAAAGTTTATCTCCATAGTAACCACTACAATTTGCAATTTTTATAATTTCTTCGCTCAAGATTTCTCCACTTTAATGCCGTCAATAATGACTTTTGTTAAAAAGTTGCTTGTTTTTTCAGGAGTTTGGTATAAATCCTTTAAGAGTTTCTTAGATTGAAAATATCTACCAAGGCCTCCCAATAGAAGTGCAGTTGCTTGAGTATCGATTTCTTTGATCTCATTTTGAATTCTTGCTTCATCTAAAAGTTTTTTTATTAAATTAGTTATGTATTGCTCATGATAATCCACCATTGGCTTGGATGAATTTAAATTACTAAGAGATAGTGTGAATCTCATAAATCTTGGTCCGACTGCTTGATTAGCAACATTTAAAAAACTTTCTAGTTTTTTAATAGGAGATGAATGAGCGTTCATTGCATCCATAGCAATCTTACCGTGTTTTTTTAACACTCTATCAACTGTTGTCACTATGAGTTCCTCTTTACTTGGGGCAATTTCATACAGAGTTCTTAATGAAATTTTCAATTTTTTTGCAAGATCGGACATTGTTGAAAATGACTTTCCTTGATCAAGCATAATTTCAAGTTCATCCATCACTTCAAGATGGCGCTTTCCAATTTGAGGTGACTTATTTGATAGGATTGCTTGAGATTCCATGCTATTTTTCTAGAACGAGAAGAGTAGCTCCGTTGTCAACTTGATCGTTCAATTGAATCATTACTTTGGCTATCTTGCCTGTCTCAGTTGCTTTAATTGAATGCTCCATTTTCATTGCCTCAATTATTACCAAAGTATCACCAGTTTTTACTTTACTGCCTTTTTTAACTTTCACATCAATAACTTTTCCAGGCATTGGGGCAATTAAACCGCCCTCAGGAACGTCGTTGCCTGGCTCTAAAAATCTAGGAACAACAGATGCGTGAACATCTCCAAATGGCATATTTATTAAGATCTCACTATCCACTTTAGTTACATGAGAGTAAAATCTGTGAGAGTCTATCGCCATATCAATGCCAGCACTATCGCAATGGTAAACTTCACAAGTAGAGCCCATAACCTCATATAAATTACCTCTATTTAATTTGTACTTTACTTCGATCTCATCTTTCGCAAAAAGTAACCTAACTCTTTGAAGCGGCATTCTTCCATTGGTCCAGTTTGCAGGCATAAATCCTGTCACAGGATCAGAGACCCTATTTTGTTGGGCTAGCCATAAAGCAACTGCTATTGATGTTTGGTGAAGTTCATTTACAGAAAGATTTTTTTTAGTTTCTAAAACTTCACGTTCAATAAAGTCCGTTGTTGTATTTCCGTTTAGAAAACTTTTATTTCTTAAGCAAGAAATTAAAAATTGCCGATTTGTTACCACGCCTCCCATGTGAGCCTTTTCAAGTCCGCGTGCCAATTTATTCGCGGCATCAAGTCTATTAGGCGCCCATGAAATAACTTTAGATAACATGGGATCAAAATCTGTTCCAATGACACTACCTTCCTCTACGCCTGAATCCCATCTTACCTCTGAAGCTAGGCTAGTATCATATGCATGCAGGATTCCAATTTCAGGTAAAAAATTATTTCCAGGATCCTCAGCATATAATCTTGCTTCAATTGCATGTCCATGCCAGTCAATATCATTTTGAGCAAATTCAAGCTCGTCACCTCTTGCTACCTTGATTTGCTCAGCAACTAAATCTATACCGGTAACCTCTTCTGTAACTGGATGCTCAACTTGCAGTCTTGTATTAACTTCTAAAAACCAGAATTCATCTGTTTTATCATCAAACAAAAATTCAACAGTTCCTGCAGAGCAGTATTTAATCTTTTTAGCTAATTTAACGGCAGCTTGACCCATCTCTTCACGTAAAAAAGGATCAATTCTTGGAGAGGGCGACTCCTCAATAATTTTTTGATGCCTTCTCTGTATGGAACATTCACGCTCTCCTAAATGAACAATATTGCCGTATTCATCACCTAAGATTTGTATCTCAATATGACGTGATTTTTCTACATATCTTTCTATAAAAATTCTATCATCACCAAAACCTGACAGAGCTTCTCTTTTGGCGCTTGCTATCGAGTCTTTTAATTCACTTTCTTTTTTAACAATTCGCATTCCCTTGCCACCACCTCCAGCGGCAGCTTTGATAAGTATCGGATAGCCAATACTTTTAACATCTTTGATACTTGAGGTCATTGGCAGGGTGGGAACCCCAGATTTTTCTGCCAGTTCTTTAGCTTTTAATTTATCACCCATAACTTTAATTACATGAGGAGACGGGCCAATCCAAATTAATTTATTGCTTTTAACTTTTCTAGCAAAGGATGAATTTTCTGATAAAAATCCATATCCCGGATGTATTGCTTCTGCTCTAGATTTTTTTGCAGCTTCAATAATGGCAGAGCCATCCATATAGCTAGAAGATAACTTTATAGCTTCATCAGCCATCTTTACAAATGGAGCATCTTTATCAGCATCAACAAAAACAGCTACACATTTGATACCCATAAATTGAGCGGTTTGCATGATTCGACAGGCAATCTCTCCTCGATTAGCAACAAGAATTGAATTAAATCTCATAATCTAAATACTCCATATTCCCTAGCTCCCTCAATTGATGAATTAGAAACTACAGATAAGCAAAATCCAATAACACTTCTTGTATCTCTTGGATCAATGATGCCATCATCAGTGACCATACTACTTGCAACTAGAGCCTCTGACATCTGATCTGACATTTGTTCAACCATATTTACGATTTCAGCATCCTGTTTTTCGTCAAATTTTTCACCTTTTCTTGCAGCCTGACCTCTTCGAACAATAGACATCACTCCAGCAATCTGCTTAGAGCCCATTACAGCAATTTTTGCTGTGGGCCAAAGGAAGGTAAATCTGTTGTCATACGCTCTTCCCGACATAGCGTATGTACCTGCCCCAAATGATGCCCCAATAATAATTGTGATATGAGGAACATTAGAGTTAGACACCGCATTAATTAGTTGAGACCCTTTTTTGATAATAGCTTGCCTCTCGAAATCCTTTCCAACCAAAAATCCAGTAACATTTTGAAGAAAAATTAATGGTATGTTTCGTTTATTACATAGCTGGATAAAGGTTGCAGCTTTTTCAGCACTTTCTGGATAGATGGGACCATTATTTCCTAAAATACCAACTGGATAACCATGAAGCATTGACCACCCACAAATCATAGTTTTGCCATAGAGTGGCTTATATTCTTCAAATCTTGATCCATCCACAATTCGACCAATCACTTCCCTGATATCAAGTGGACTTTTGAGATCTTTATCAACCAGTCCTAATAATTCCTCTTGAGATAAGGTTGGGCTATCAGCATTGGGGAGGGGAGAGGGACCTTCTTTAATCCAGTGTAAGTGTGAGACAACATTTCTACATAATCTTAAGGCATCCATTTCATCCTCAGCTAGATAATCTGAAAGACCTGAAACTTCGGAATGCATCTTTGCACCACCTAAGGTTTCATCATCTGATACTTCACCAGTCGCCATTTTGACTAGAGGAGGTCCCGCAAGGAATACTTTGGCTTGATCTTTGATAAAAATGTTGTAATCAGACATCCCTGGTTGATAAGCGCCACCGGCAGTAGATGAACCGAAAACAATTGATATTACTGGAATACGCATTTTAGAAAGTTCTGTTAGATCATAAAAATACCTGCCAGTTGCTGCGAAATGGGTATGTCCAATGGTAGGTGCGATTGGAGGTTGATCTCCTTTCTTGCCGGTGCCCATTCGAAGATCTCCTCCTGCAGATTCAACAAAATTAATATAAGGAAGACGATTATCTCTTGCAATTTCCATTGCCCTATTCCATTTTTCTCCAACGTAAACCGTCATAGCTCCAGCTAAAACTGAAGGATCATTAGCGAAGATTACACATTCAGTACCAGCAACAATTCCAATTCCAGCCACACATCCGCCGCCCACAGTAAAATCTGTTCCATAGGCAGCAAATGGAGCAATCTCGAGGAAAGGTGTATCAGGATCAAGTAAATTAAAGACTCTTTCCCTTACAGGCAATTTACCTCGCTTTGCCAATCTTTCGTGATGATAGGCACCACCTCCCAATTCAGCTTTGTCTAAAAGTTCATCAAGAAAATTTATTTTCTTTAGCATCACATCTTTGTTATGAATAAATTCATCAGAATTTATGTCAATATTTGTTTGAATTTCGGGAGCTATATTTTTTCTGAGCATTTTTATTTAATAAAATTGAGTGGTAATATAATATACAAATTATTACCATTTTTGAAATTAATTTTCATAAACATGGTCTTTCTATTCTTGATAAGGAAAAAAAATGAGTATCAAAATTTATAGCTGCAATGATTCCAGAGGTTTAAGGCCTATGTGGACTGCAGAAGAAATGGGATTAAGTTATGAGGTTGAAATGATGCCATTTCCCCCAAGATTTCTGCACAAGGAGTACATGGATGTCAACATCCTTGGCACTATCCCGTATCTGATTGATGGGGATGTTAAAATGACAGAATCAGTTGCCATGTGTCAGTACTTAGTCGACAAATACGGCCCAACAGACTTGTGTGTAAATAAAGATGAGGTTGACTATCATCATTACTTAAATTGGCTTGCTCACTCAGATGCCACACTAACTTTTCCTCAAACTGTAGTTCTAAGATATACCCTTCAAGAGATAGGTGTTGCTGATAAAGCAGCAGAAGGATATCGAAGATGGTTTGTGGCTAGACTAAAGTTATTGGAGCAAACTTTGGAGACAAGAGAATTTTTGTGCTCAAAAAGATTTACCATTGCAGATATTTGCGTTAGTTATGCAATTTATCTAGCTAAAACACTACAAATTGAGGAGGCATTTAAGCCTAATATTAAACGATGGACTGATATGCTTTTTGACAGAGATGGATTTAAAAAAGCTGTATCTATTCGATATGCAGAAAATGAATAATTAATCGCTGACAAAATTAGAGAGTCTTTCATACGCTTCAATGAAATCTTCTTTGAATCCTTGAACAACATCGCTTGCTGAGATAGTTTGATTCATTAATCCAACTCCTTGACCAACCCAGTATGTTGAGAGTTCTTTTGCACCCTCATGACCACCCTCAGCTAATTTGTGTACCTTTGCTAAAGCAGGCTCAGCAACCATCGGCTGAAGAGGTAACGGCAATGGTTCAGGGGCTCCATCTGACTCCCAAGCCTTTGTCCACTCAGATACAAGTTGTCTTGAGTGTTTACCAGTTCTGCTTCTAGACCTAATAGTTTGACTCGAAGATGCAGCAACCATTTTTTCCTTTATAACCGGAGGAACTTCTGACTCTGCGGTTGTTAACCACACAGATCCACACCATGCGCCTGATGCTCCCATTGTCATTGCAGCTGCCATTTGTCTTCCAGTTGCAATACCTCCAGCGGCTAATATGGGCACGTCTCCATAGGGCTGTATCGCCTCATGTACTTCCGGAATTAAGACCATTGTTGAGACACTGCCACAATGTCCGCCAGCCTCAGTACCAGAGACTACTAAAATATCAACACCGGCTTTTACTTGATTGATGGCATGTTGGGCAGTACCAAGAAGGGCGGCAACTTTAACATTATTGTCTTTTCCCATTTTAAGCATCCAGTCGGGCGGCACTCCCAAGGCGTTAGCGATAATTTTAATTGGATGCTTGAATGCTACGTCAAGCAATGCTTTTGCACCATCCGCTTTTGTATTTTCAGCCATATAAGTTGCTGCTGATTCAATTGTTCTCAATTCGCTTGCCTCTATATCATGACTCTCCAAAATATCAGCTCTAAAGTCTGCATATTCTTGTGGGATCATTGAGATTAATTTTTCAGCATCGAATTTCTGATCTTGATCAGCCATTTTGTTTGGAATTAAAACATCCACACCATATGGCATGCCATCAATATGATCATCAATCCACTTAAGCTCTTCTTCAAGTTGCTCTGGCGTCATCCCAACTGCGCCTAGTACGCCACATCCGCCTGCTTTTGATACTGCTACAACAACATCTCTACAGTGAGTAAATGCAACAAGCGGGAATTCAATATCAAGAAGTTCACAAATCTTTGAGTTCATTATTTTTCCTTTATCGGTAAATGACTAATTTTAATATTATCACTCGGGATACACAAATTGGAATACATCCATCATAATCATTCATGATTAAGTGGAAATAATTCAATATGAAAAAAATTAAAATCGACTGCTCAATGATTACTCGAGATCCAGCAGAAGCTTCAAAAGCTAGCAAGGAGCTAGAAGACCTTGGATACGATGGGGCTTATACCTTTGAAGGACCTCATGAACCATTTCTTCCTCTTGCAGCCGCTGCACTTGTTACAAAAAAGTTAGAACTCTTAACCTCAATAGCAGTGGCATTTTCTAGGAACCCTATGACCTTAGCTAATATTGGCTATGATCTTCAGTTGATGTCCAAAGGGAGATTTACACTGGGTATAGGGTCCCAAATAAAACCTCATATTGAAAAGAGATACTCTATGTCATGGTCTTCACCTGCAAAACGAATGAAAGAAATGGTTGATGCTATTAAAGCTATATGGGGATGTTGGCATGAAGGTAAAGATCTGGATTTTAGAGGCGAGTTTTATCAACATACACTTATGACTCCTATTTTTAATCCAGGAGAAAATCCATTTGGTCTTCCAAAAATATATGTTGCAGGCGTAGGACCATTAATGACTCAAGCTGCAGCTGAATCTGGCGATGGATTTATTGTGCATCCTTTTCATACAACTAAGTTTCTTGAAAATATTACCTTACCATCTGTAAAAAAAGGACTTGAATTATCAACGGCAAAAGAATTCGATATTTCACTTGGTGTCATGGTTGCAACGGGAACAACAGATGAAGAAATTGCCAAGGCACGGGATGCCTGCAAGGCACAAATTGGATTTTATGGCTCTACTCCTGCCTATAAAGTAGTTCTAGAGCAACATGGCTGGGAAAGTATTCAGCCAAAGCTTAACAACCTGACTAAAAAAGGATTATGGCAAGATATTCCAAACTTGATTTCAGATGAAATACTTGAGAGCATCGCAGTGACTGGAACCCCTGACGAAGTTTCAAAGATAATTTTTGATCGATATGGTTCTATTGCTTCAAGAATAGCTCCCTCTATTTTCTCAGGGGATCCTGAGGTAACCAAAGCATTAATTCATGCACTAAAAGAAAAATTATGAGCGGTTATTTTCTTGGGAGATTAATGCTCGATCTGGATGGAACCTCGCTTAATCAAGAAGAAAATAAATTATTGGTGAATCAACATGTAGGGGGCGTGATTTTATTTGCAAGAAATATCTCTTCAAGAGATCAAGTACAAGAGTTATGTGGAGAAATAAGAAAAATAAACTCTAAGCTTCTTATTGCAGTAGATCAAGAGGGGGGAAGAGTTCAGCGTTTAAAAGATGGGTATACAATTTTGCCGACAATGCAAAGACTATCTGCATTTTTAAATTCAAATAGCGATAAAGACTTTTCATTTGCAACCGATATAGGTTGGTTAATGGCCTCAGAGGTGATTGCATCTGGATTAGATATAAGTTTTGCACCTGTTTTAGACCTAGATGATTCCAGAAGTTCTGTTATTGGAGATAGATCAATAGGTGATAATCCAAAGCAGGTTATTGCCATTGCTAAGGCCTTTATTGAAGGTATGAATCAAGCTGGAATGCAGGCCACTGGAAAGCATTTTCCGGGACATGGCGGTATCTTCGGTGACAGCCATTTCACTTTTTCTCAAGATACTAGATCTTTATCAGAACTAGAGAGCCATGACTTGCTGCCTTTTGATGCTTTAAAGCTTCAACTTGGCGGCATAATGACGGCTCATGTATCTTTTACAAATATTGATAAGGATATAGCAACCTTTTCAAAATTTTGGTTGCAAGATATTTTAAGAAATAAAATGGGATTTACTGGAATAATCTTCAGTGATGACCTTTCAATGAAGGGCTCAGATTATGTTGGAGGTATTGAAGTCAAAGTGAGCAAAGCATTAGAGAGTGGTTGTAACATGATATTGATTTGTAATGATCGACCTGCAGCTATTGAGGCAATAAATTTCCTAGAGAAAGAAAAGATTTCAAAGTCACAAAAATTAATTAGATTAAAAGCTTCAGAATCAATTTCTTGGGTGGACTTAGAAAATGATGCAAGAAGAATAGATATAATAGGTAAATTAAAAATCATAGAAAATTTAAAGTTATGACCTCTTTGCCAGACCTGTCTGATCAACATTCCGAGCAAATCCAAATCGGCAAACTTGCATTGCAATCCTTTGGGAGCAGGCATTCAATTGCTGGAGAGATATATACAGTTTCTTGTTCAGATGATAACTCTGTTGTTAAAGAAGCTCTTTCTCGAGAAGGAAAAAATAAAGTTTTGGTTATTGATGCCTTTGGTGTAAGTCATGCTTCCATGATTGGAGACCAAATTGCAGAGTCTGCGGTAAAAAATAATTGGACAGGCATTG
>CABXUO010000016.1 GCA_902515455.1 uncultured SAR86 cluster bacterium | reverse complement strand
CAAAATAATAAATACTTCCTTCTTCTGGGGTTTTTTTCATTGTCATAAAACCTAAAATTCCAGCTGCTTGAGCAAGAGCTTCAATGATCAAAACTCCAGGCATAACTGCTTTATTAGGAAAATGTCCATTAAAAAAATCTTCATTTATTGAAACATTTTTTTGAGCATGAATTGTTTCGCCTAGCTCAACAGATACTATCTTATCGACAAACAAAAATGGGTGTCTGTGTGGTAAATGCTTAAGAATATCTGAAAATTCAAAGCTCATTTTGAAATCCGTCTCTTTATAAAAACTGAGGACTTTGCCCAATCTTTGTGTTCTTGTGCTGGCATTATACCGACATAATTTCCAGACTCATTGATGCTCTTGGTAATAAGAGTATGGGCGCCAATTAGGACATCATCAGCTATCTCTAAATGCCCTAAAATGCCAGATAAACCACCCATTTGGAGGTTTTTTCCTATTATTGTTGATCCAGCTATTGCACAGGAAGCTGCAATTGCAGAGTTCTCTCCAAGAATTACATTGTGCGCAATATGAACAAGATTATCTAGCTTTACGCCATTATGAATTATAGTATTTTCAATTGCCCCTCTATCTATGGTACATCCAGCTCCAATTTCAACATTATCACCAACAATTAATTTTCCAAGCTGCTCAATCTTAGTATATCCATTTTTATGAGGCGCATATCCAAAACCATCTGAGCCTAACACTGAATTAAAATGTACAATTGAGTTCTTCCCAATCTCAACATTCATTACTAATGATGTATTTGCATGAATGATAGAGCCTTGACCAATCTTGCAGTCAGGACCAATAAATACATTTGGTCCAATAATAACTGATTCATGAACATCAGAGCTTTCATGAATAAAATAGTTAGACTGTTTTGAGTCATAGGGATTTGGATATTTTTGATACAAAGAAGAGATCTTTGCATATGCTAAATATGGATCATAAACTACAATTCCTTCGGTGATTTTATCTTTGAATTCTGGACTAACAATAATCGCAGACGCAGAGGTATCATCAAGATATTTTTTATACTTTGGATTTGCCAGGAAGGTGATGCATCCTGGAGAAGAATGTTGAATTGTACCAATTGAAGTAATTTGGAGATTAGGATCTCCAATCACCTCTCCATTAACTTCCTTAGCTAACTCTTTAAGGCTATAAGATTGCCCTGACAAATTTATTATTCGTTTTGTCCTTCAGCTAAGGCAACATCTAGCAATGAAGTTACATCATCAGTCAAAACAAGTGCAGGATCTGAAAAAAGAACATTCTCTTGTGAAAGAAGGAGTTTAACCTCTTTAGCAGCTATAAGCTCTGAAAGGATTTTTTGAAGAGTAGGATTAATATCTGCAAAAATCTTTTCAACTGTTTGATTTTGCTTTGCTTGGACCTTGCCAATTATAAATTCAATCTCCTGACCCTTTTCTTGAATATCTCTTTGCATATCTACTATTTCATCTTGAGCAAGAGTTTCTCCATCTTTTTGTAACTTTTCAGCTAAAGCTTGTCTTTCGGTTTGTAGAAGAGTTGCCTTTTCAATATTAGCAGCGTAATCAGTTTCCTCAGACAGCGCCTTAAGGACATCCTGTGCAACTTGGGTGCCTAAAACAGCATCTCTCATATTGATAACACCAACTCCTTCCATAGCCAAAGCAGGAATTGCTGCAAGTAGCGATGCAACAAAGAAAGGTACAAATAGTAATTTTTTCATTTTTAACCCCTTACCCTTAAATGGTTGTTATATTCTATAGTAATTATGGTAAAAAACACTACTTAGATAGTTAAAATACGGTCCCAATGGTAAACTGAAATTCTTCCGTTCTATCATAAATCCCATCATTAAATGGTTGTGAAAAGCTAAAACTCATAGGTCCAAAGCCAGTAATCCATGTAACACCCACTCCAATGGAATAACGCAGCTCATCAGCTGATGGCTCAAAACAATTAATCTGATAATCTTGACAATCAGTAGAGAAAACGTTTCCAAAATCCAAAAAGAACGCTGATCGCATTGATCTTTGATCCTCTATCATTGGCAGTTTAAAAATTAATTGAAGACTACCTTCAATTAGTAGGTTGCCACCAATTGGATCTCTCCTTTGCTGATAAAGATATGGGTTTTGTGCAATTGAATCAGGAGTTCCATCAAAATCTGAGTCAACAATTAATGGGCACTCTTCCGTAACTGGATCAAAGTTGTAGCATGGAGATGGTGTCACCCTTGGCCCAAGTGTATTAGATTCAAAACCTCTGATGGATCTTGGGCCACCAGAATAAAAATTTTCAAAAAATGGAGTTTTCTTAGTGTCGCCATATGCTCCTATGTATCCAAGCTCACCATCGAATCCAAAAACAAGATTTGAGAAGCCAAGGGGTCGGTAAAACTTTTGCCTTAGATTGGTTTTGTAATAGGTTAAATCACTACCAGGAATAGTAGCTTGAAGCATAACATCAGTCGACGATCCGTATGTAGGAAACATTCCCCTGTTGAGAGTTACTCTTGACCAAACAGCCTGAGCCTTTAAAACATCAAAGACTGTGCCCTCAGAAGATAAAAAATCTGCAATTTCTCGAGATGGCAAAGAACCAGAATCAATATCTGTATTATCAAAATTTATATTTAAGCCAATTCTTTGTGTATCACTTATTGGGTATCCAAATTGAACTCCAAGCCCTTGAGAATTTGTTAAATAATTTGCAATATTGTATTCCCCGTAATCTGTTTCTCTAAAATAGATGCTATAACCCCTACTGACTCCATCCATGGTGAAATATGGATCAAAAAATGAAATATTATAAGATTCTTGATAGATACTTTTATTTATTCCAAAAATAAATCTATTCCCAGAACCAAGATAATTATTATCAGAAAGATTCAGCCCGATATTCATTCCAAAATCACTATATCCTATTGAACCTCCAACGGAGGATGTACTTTCTTCTTCAACTGTAAATTCAATATCTACCTGATCTTCAGTTCCAGGCACCGGAATTGTCTCAACATTTACTTCTTTGAAAAATCCAAGTCTTTCAAGTCGAACCTTAGATCCTTCAATTAAATTATCCGAGGCCCATGCTCCCTCAAATTGACGCATTTCTCTTCTTAAAACCTCATCATTAGTTAGGTAATTTCCTGCAAAAAGTATTTTTCTTGCGTATGTTCTATTTCCTGGCTGAACTAAAAATATTAATGAAACGGTTTTATTATCTTGGTTGATTTCCGGATTTCCAGAAACCTCAGCAAAGGTATATCCTTCATTGCCTAAAAGATTAACAAAATATTCCTCTATTTGAGTAATTTGAGCTTGGGAATAAATTTTATCCTTTTGACTTTCAACTATTGGATTGTAAAGGGCTTCATCTAAAGGCATCTCACCAATTACGCTTACCTCATCTATTTTATATTGCTCGCCCTCTGAGATGCTCAGTGTGATAAATACATCTTCTTTATTTTTTGAAACCGAAACCTGAGAAGATTCAATAGAAAATTTTAAATAGCCTCTATCTAAATAAAATGACTCTAAGTTCTCTATGTCCCCTTCGAGCTTTTCTTTAGAGTATTTGTCCTTATTTGATAAAAATGTATACCATTTGCCTTCTTGAAGCTCAAACCCAGTCATTAATTCATCATCAGTAAATAAATTATTTCCAATAATATTAACTTTTTTAATTTTTGCGCTTTTTCCCTCATCAATAATAATTTTTAAAGCTAGTGTATTTCTTGGCCTATCTTCAGTTTCAATATTTACACTTGCCCCATATCTTCCCTGAGATGAATATTGGCGAACTAATTCACTCTTCATTCCATTTAAAGTCGAGCGTTTATAAACCTGACCTTCAGCAATACCGGCACCCTCTAGACCTTTCAACAAGTCCTCAGATTTCAGTGCTTTATTGCCCTCTAATTCAATAGAGGATATTGAGGGCCTCTCGAGCAAGCTTATAATTAATGCATTTCCATCTTTGGCTATCTGAATATCATTAAACTGTGCGGTAGCAAATAATGCCTTTGAAATTTCTCTGACTTTAGACTGGCTCATTTTATCACCGACACTTACAGGAATCGCAGTAAAAATACTTCCAATGGAAACACGTTGTAAACCTATGATTCTTATATCTGTTATTAAGAATTCTTCAAATGCTGAAGCTGAAAGAGATATGAAAGCTAGAAAATAAAGCGCTATATTTTTCATCAAAAATTCTATAAAAATTTGGAAATGTCATTAAATACCGCAAAAACCATCAGAAAGCCTACCGCAACCCAACCTGACATATAAAAAAAGTTTTCCATTTTTTCTGGCATTGGTGATCCACGAACTGCCTCAATACCAAGCATCACTAATTGACCCCCATCTAAGACTGGGATTGGAAGTAGATTCAAAACACCTAAACTGATACTCAATAGTGCCATTAGATATAAAAAAGGCATAAAACCTGCTTTTGCAGTATCACCTGCCATTTGGACAATTCCAATTGGGCCACTTAGATTTTGTGTTCCTAGATCTCTAGTAATCATCTTGCCAACAAAAGTAAGCGTTTTGATACTGAGATTATAGGTTTCGTATGTTCCTTTTGATAGTGAAGAAAAAAATGACCTTTTTAAACCTGGTATTATTCCAATATATTTTTCTTCATTTCCTTCAGCATTTTTTCTGGTACTAAGGGGCACATTGAGATACATGATCTGGTCATCTCTCTGCACCTTAAAATCTATATCGTATCCTTGATAGTCCTGTAAGAACATTCTCAAATCCTCGAAAGATTTAATTGGCTGACTATTTGCGGCAAGAATTAGATCATTAACTTTCAACTCACTTTTGGCAGCGTTACTGTCTTTGGCAATAACTCCGACCACAGGTTGTAACTTCATGGATAATGCAAAGCCCATAAAATTTTCTGGTGCATTTTGTTCATTTGGATCTGAAAGATAGTCATTTACAGGAACAGAAACATCATATTCAAATGATTGCTCACCGCTTAGAAAAGTAAAATTAATAATTCCATTTGTCCCTGATAAAGAAAGTAGCTCTAATCTAATATCTTGAAGACTTGAAACTTTTTTTTCATTAATTGCAATCAAAACATCCCCTGACTTAAGAGCAGAATTGCTCTGAAGGAATTCTGAAGATACTGAAGATACTTCAGGAATAAATTGACGCTCAACAGAATTGACAAAGATAGTAGATAAAATCCCAATAGCAAGAATAAAATTTGCGACTGGCCCTGCTAGCATTACAAGTGCTCTTTGCCATTTTGGTTTGCTTTCAAAAGTATTTTTATTTTGTTCAGTTGTTAAAGGCTTTAAGAGGTCTAATTCCTCTTCAACTGCTTTTTCAGTGTGAAAAGCAACATATCCTCCCAAAGGAAGCGCAGAAAGAGCAAATTCAGTTCCATGCTTATCTAGTTTTTTATAGATAACTGGCCCCATACCTATCGAGAAACGATAGATATGAATATTACACATTCTTCCAACAATAAAATGTCCAAATTCATGGATAGCAATCAGGACACCAAGTAATACTATTGCTGAAATTAGATAAATCATAACGTTGAAAAAATTAGTGTAAGGATTTTATCACCTTCTCTGCTTGAATGCGTGCTTCTTTATCATATTCAAAAATTTCATCTATTGTGCTCACCTTAGAACATGAAAAGTAATCAAAAGTTCTTTGAATAACCTTATAAATATCAATGAAATCAATATTTTTATTTATAAAGGCATCTACAGCTATCTCATTAGACGCATTGAAAATCACTCCTAGATTTCCCTTCCTATTGCATACTTCCCTAGCCATATCGAAAATTATCTCTCGGTCATTCGCGACAGGTTGAAATGATAGATTTAGCTTAGAAAAATCAATCTGTTGAAAATTAATCGGCAGTCTTGTCCCCATTCCCAATGCATTAGAGATCGGAACTTCCATGCTTGGATTGCTCATCTGAGCAATGGTTGATCCGTCAATAAAAGTAATCATTGAATGAATAATGCTTTGAGGATGAACTATAATTTCAATTTGAGATTCAGGGATATTAAAAAGATAATGTGCTTCAATTAACTCTAAGCATTTATTTACAAGAGTAGCTGAGTCAATTGTAATTTTAGCTCCCATGCTCCATGTGGGATGCTTTAAAGCATCCTCAAGTGATACTCCCTTTAAATCAATTAAAGACTTTTCTCTAAAAGGGCCTCCTGATGCAGTAATTAGTATTTTAGAAATTTCATTAAGATTTCTTTCACGAGGAAGACATTGATATAAAGCATTGTGCTCACTGTCGACAGGAATGATTTCTGAGTCTTTTGTATCTGCAAGTGGCATTAAAATATCTCCGGCTGCTACAATACTTTCTTTGTTTGCAAGAAGAATTGTTTTGCCAGCCTCTATGGCAAAATAACTTGCTTTCAATCCAGCAAATCCTGAAATAGCAGAAATGACTATATCAACCTTTGGATCTTGAATAAGTCCCTGTAATTCATCTTCATTACTAAGCGTGTTCGAATGAGTTTTCCAAAAACTATGTGATTTATCAGATTGAGATTGAGCAACAAAAATATGATCCGGATTAAATTCTTGCACAATTTCTTGCGCCTTGTCTAAGTTACTCCCAAATCCAATGCCAAATAAATGAAAATGCTCTTTATTTTGCCTTATCACACTCAGGCAGCTTTTTCCTATGCTGCCAGTAGCTCCTAAAAGAACAATATTCTTCATATCATTAAATTTGTTGCTAGAATAAAAATTGGCACTACAGCAATATGTGAATCTAAACGATCCCAGATGCCACCATGCCCAGGAATTAATGATCCGCTGTCTTTGATTGATTTATCTCTTTTTAACTGGCTTTCAAAATAGTCACCAATAAATGCAAAAGGCAAGCTTAACATCGCAGCAATAATCAGATTTAATGATATAAAGTTATAGAAATAAATTATTGATAAAAAAATTAAAACAAATCCTACCCCGCCTATAAAACCCTCAATAGTTTTATTAGGACTAATTTCTTGCAATAAAGGAGTCTTGCCAATACTGCTTCCAACAAGATAAGCTCCAACATCAGCTAATATGGTATTAAATAAAATTACAAAGAGTAAAAAATATTTATTAATGCCAATAAATTCTGAAAATAAGATTAAATAAATCAAACCATACAAAAAACCCATTACTACAAAAGCGCCCAGATAGTTATTTTGGAAGCTAATATAAGAAGGAGTTTTCTTCAGACTCAAAGAAATTGTATATACAAACCAAAATATTGAGGTTACAACAATGGATAACTCAAGGAAGCTTGCTCCAAAAAAAATGGGCAGCATAATTAAAGTCACAAAAAATATCATTTGTTTAAAATCAATTTTCGAATCAGAAAGCATCAACCATTCTTTAATAAGCAGTAATCCAACAGCTAAGATAATAGTTAAAATAAGAATAATATTTTGCAGGTAAAGAATTCCAAATAAACTAATAGCTAATATTAATGCAGCGGGCAATCTCTGCATGATATTTTTATTAAGATCTTTTACCAAAACGCCTCTCCGTATTTGAAAATGCTTCTAAGCACTGAAGAAATTCTTCCTCAGTAAAATCTGGCCAAAGTGTCTCAGTAAATTGAATCTCAGAATAAGCCAAATGATACAACAAAAAGTTACTAATTCTTTGATCACCGCCGGTTCTTATAAGCAAATCTAAGTCATTAATCGGAGCTTTTAAATATTTAAAAATAGTTTCATCTGAGATCTCCTCTAATAATAGTTTATCTAATTTGATTTTGTTAGCTATTAGTTTTGTTGCCTGAATTATGTCTGCACGACCTCCATAACCAAGGGCAATATTTAATTTAAGCTTAGGATCTTCAAATGCAGTTGATCTCTCAGCATCCAATATCGCATCAATGACTGTTTCCCCAAATGAAGAATAATCTCCAAAAAAATTTAATCTTACTTCTTGCTGGATTAATTCCGGTAATTGAGAATCTATTGCTTTGATAATTAGTTTCTTTATCCCTAAAATTTCTTTTTTAGGACGCGACCAATTTTCAGTACTAAATGCATACAAGCTAAGAGACTCTAGCTTAACTTTTGCGGCAGACTCAACAATCTTTTTTACAACATCGACACCCCTTTCATGGCCAGAGGTTACATTTAATGCATTTTTTTTTGCCCATCTTCCATTACCGTCCATAATAATTGCTGCATTTATTCCCTGAAGGTTGAGTGATGAGTTTTTACTTTTTGCCATTATGGCTGGATATGAAATAACTAAATCTCTATAAGATCTTCTTCTTTTTGTTTAAGTTCTGCATCAATAAGTCCAATGAAGTGATCAGTTTCTTTTTGAACTAAGCTTTCAATTCGCTTAAGATCATCCTCTGAAAAATCTCCAGCTTTTTGTTGATCCTTTGCTACATTATTTGCATCTCTGCGAGTGTTTCTTATGGAAATTCTAGAATTTTCTGCCTCGTTTCTTGCTTGCTTAATGTACTCTTGGCGAGTCTCTTCAGTTAAGGCGGGCATTGTCAGTCTAATTAAATCACCACTTGTACTTGGATTTAAGCCTAAATCAGATGCCATAATTGCTTTTTCTATTTCAGCTATAAGAGATTTATCCCACGGAGAGATAGTCAAAGTTCTTCCTTCTTCTACTGAGATATTAGCTGCCTGATTAATGGGAGTTGGATTTCCATAATAATCAATTTTTACTGCATCAAGAATACTAGGATTAGCTCTACCAGTTCTGATTTTATTAAACTCATGCGCTAATGAATCTAAAGCTTTTTGCATCTTGGGTTTGATTTGATTAATAATTTCGTTCATAGCTATGATATTAAAGTTCCAATTTCCTCACCGCAAGCGATTCTTTTCAGAGCATCATCTTGATTCAGGTTAAAAACCTTTAATGGCAAACTATGATCCCTGGCTAGAGTTAAAGCCGTTGCGTCCATAATCTTTAAGTTTTGTTGAATTGCATCATCAAAAGAAAGTGAAGGGTAAAAAATAGCATTTTTATCTTTTTCAGGATCAGCTGAATACACTCCATCGACTCTAGTCGCCTTAAGCATGATATCTGCTTGAGTCTCTATTGCTCTTAAACATCCCGCAGTATCAGTCGTAAAAAACGGATTTCCTGTTCCAGCTGTAAAAATTACAACAAAATCATTAGTTAAAAGTTGAATTGCTAGACGTCTATCATAATGCTCTGCAACACCAGACATAGATATGGCTGACATCACCCTAGTTTTTACACCAGCTCTTTCAAGGGCATCTCTCAAAGCAATACCATTCATAACAGTTGCTAGCATGCCCATATGATCCCCTGCAACCCTATCCATACCTGCTTTGCTGAGCTTCTCACCTCTGAAAAGGTTTCCTCCGCCTATTACGATTCCGATCTGAGCACCAAGATCTTTACAATCTTTAACAGATTGAGCCATTTGATCTAATATTTTTGGATCTATACCTTGATCATCATCTCCCGCAACTGCTTCTCCACTAAATTTTACAAGAAGACGTTTGTAATTAAGAGATGTCATTGTTGAAGTTGTTCAGCTACCTCTGCTGCAAAATCTTTGACCTCAACTTCAATGCCCTCGCCAACTTTAAAACGAGCAAAGGATATAATTGATGCATCATTTTCATTTAATAAATCTTCAATTGATTTATCTGGATCTTTTACAAATCGCTGTGAAAGCAAAGTTACTTCTGACAGAAATCTCTTTACCTTGCCTTCTACCATTTTTTCCATAATGGAAGCATCTTTTCCAGAATCTTTTGCTTGAGCTAAAAATATTGATTTTTCCCTCTCCAGTAATTCAGGATCCATATCTTCAGATTTAAGACAGCTAGGATTGGTGGCAGATACGTGCATAGCTAAATCTTTTGCTAAGTCTTTGTTATCTGCATCAATAGAAACTATAGCAGCTAGTCTTCCATCTGAGTGAACATACGATCCAATGCAACCATTAGATGGAACCTCAAGTGTTACTAATCTTCTTAGTTGGATATTCTCTCCAATTGATTGAATAAGGGATTGTCTTTTCCCTTCAAATTCTGCGCTTAAATCATTTATGTCGTAGACTTGATTATTAGATAGGTAATTTGCAACCTCAATTGCAAAATCTTTGAACTTGGAATCTTTAGCTGCAAAATCTGTTTCCGAGTTAATTTCTACAAGACTAGTGTATGCAGAATTATCTGCTATCTTTACAGCACCGTCAGCTGCAACTCTAGAGGCTTTTTTCTCAGCTTTTAGTGAACTATTTGCCCTAAGAAGATCTAAAGCTTTTTGTAAATCACCATCAGTTTCAACTAATGCCTTTTTGCATTCCATCATGCCTACACCAGACATTTCTCTCAACTCTTTAACTTGGCTTGCTGAAATACTCATTTTTCTTCCTTAGAATCTTCATCCATGTCTTCAGATTTACTTGAATCTTCTGAGGGAACTTCAGAGATTTGATCTGCTGATTCGTTATCTAAATCAACGGCATTATCTTTAGTATCATCACTAAACTCTTCCTGATCAGGCGATAAAACTTCTTCTGGCTCACTCAACTCAGCTTCTTCTACGAGGTTTAACGCCTTTCCAGATGTTACTGAAGCTTTTTTAATTTTAACTGGCGGAGCCTCATCATCAGATTGTATATTTACTAAGCCACCTTTTGAGGACGCAAGGCCTCTAGCACAAGCATCACTTATCACTTTTGTTATCAATCGAATTGATCTAATGGCATCATCATTCCCTGGGATAATATGATCAATACCCTCTGGATTTGAATTGGTGTCAACCAAAGCAATAATTGGGATGCCCATTTTCTTCGCTTCCGTAACTGCTATTTTTTCATAGGCAACATCTACAACAAATAATGCATCTGGAAGACCTTTCATGTCCTTGATTCCACCAACACTTGCATCTAACTTTTCATGCTCTTTAGCAATATCCACTGCCTCTTTTTTAGAAAGTTTATTAATCCTTCCGGATGACTGTAGCTCCTCTATGTCCAACAGTCTTCTGATTGAGCCTCTGATTGTTTTCCAGTTCGTTAGAGTGCCACCAAGCCATCTTTTGTCAATGTATGGCAAACCGATCGCAGATGCAGATTCTTTTATGGTTTTTGAAGCTGAACGTTTGGTACCAACGAATAATATTCTATTTCCCTTTGAGCAAATTTCTTCGGCTTTAGATGCAGCAGCATTTAAACACTCTTGAGTCATCTCAAGATCAATAATGCTAATTTTTTTTCTGGTGTCAAAGATAAAGGATTCCATTTTTGGATTCCAAAATCGTTGTTGATGGCCAAAATGAACGCCTGCATTTAACAGGTCTTTTATTGAAACAATACTCACAATTTCCTCCGGGGTTGTTCTCGGGTACCTCATATAGTTGACTCAAATTTTATGAGCACCCCAACAATAATCTTTTTAGTACCTTCGGGATTAAATTTTGTGTATTTTATAGAAAAGTTTTCGTAGATTAAAGCTTTTTATCTAAGAAGTCAGCAAAGTAATGTTCTCCGATTTCCATTGAATTGATTGATCTTGCCACCTGTAAAGCTCCTTTTGCAAATACATCTCTACTACTTGCAAAATGCTGAAAATTTGTAATTCCCTCCTCACTTTTAAACTCAACTCTGTGAATTCCAAAAGTATTCCCAATTCTATGTGACTCCACATCAATCAAACCATCTATTTTGTTTGCATGATAATCTTCTAGAAATTTTGCAATTTCTAACGCCGTACCAGATGGAGAATCTTTTTTCTTTGTATGATGAATCTCAACAATTTTACACTTAACTGGTGCGTTAATTGTAATAAGATACTTCTCTATTACACTTTTTAAATTCGCAATACCAAGAGACATATTTGATGCAATTAATATCGGGATAATCTTTTTTGCAGCTGATAGGCCTTTTAGATTTTTATCACTTAATCCTGTTGTTCCTGATATAAAAGGAATCTTATTTTTTTTACAAAACTTTAAAGCAGTATTGAAGCCATCTGGTGAGGAAAAATCTATCAATGCAGATATGTTATTCAAGTCAAACTCTTTTGCTTGAAAATCACTTACCTGAATATCAGTCAGTTTTTCACATTGAGCCTGAATTGCCTGGCCCATATTACCGTTGAAGCCATTGATTAATATGTGCAATTTTCTATTTGTTATGAAATTGATCCGAAGCGTTTTTGAAAGATTGCTTTATTGGATGATGTTTATCGCCAGCTGTTGATTTTGCAAATTCTTCAAAGATCTTAATTTGTGCCTTTGATAGATTTACTGGTGTTTCAACTACTACCCGGCACAAAAGATCGCCTCTTCTAGAATCTCGAACTGAAGAGGCACCTTTACCTTTAATTCTAAAAATTTTACCTGTTTGAGTATAAGCTGGAATTTTTAATGCAATTTTTGATTCTAATCCAGGAACATTAATCGTTCCACCCAGAACTGCAATTTCAAAAGGGATGGGAGCTTCAAAGTAAAGATCTCTCCCTTCTCTTTCAAAGATTTCATTCGGGGAAACTTGAATTGCTACATAAAGATCGCCGGTGTGACCTCCTCTTGCAGCACTCCCTTCTCCAGAAAGCCTAACTTTGTCTCCATTGTCAACGCCAGAAGGAATGCTAACGGATAATGACTTAGTCTCTTTTATTATCCCAGCTCCTCTGCAGGAATTACAGTGATCCTTGATAATTCTTCCTTCTCCTCTGCATGCATTACAAGGTTGTTGAACAGAAAAGAATCCTTGCTGCATTCTAACCTGACCCACGCCATTACATTGACTGCAAGTAATAGGGGCTGAGCCTGATCTAGCACCAGATCCTGAGCACTCTCTACATGATTTATCTATAGGTATTTTTATCGTCTTTTTAACACCCAGAATTGCTTCTTTAAGTGAGAGTTCTATATTGTATTGGAGATCTTGACCCCTTGCTGCTCTTCCTGAAGAGCTGCGACCTCCAAAAACATCTCCAAAAATATCCCCAAATATGTCCCCAAAATTAAAATCCTGGAAGCCGCCACCATGACCACCTCCCATACCCTGAACACCGGCATGACCGAATTGATCATAAGCTGATTTTTTTTCTGAATCGGAAAGTATTTCATAGGCTTCTGCAGCTTCTTTGAATTTTGCGTTTGCTGAGGGATCATCCGGATTTCTATCTGGATGATATTTCATTGCTAATTTTTTAAAAGCTTTTTTTAACTCAGCGTCTGAAGCATTTCGAGAAACCCCTAAGACCTCATAATAGTCTCTCTGTGACATTGTTTATTTTTCTTCTTCTTTGACTTCTTCAAACTCTGCATCAACCGTATTCTCATCACTAGAATTATCTTCTGCATTTTCAGGAGAGCCTTCCTCTGCTTGAGGATAAAGTTTTTGCGTCAATGGAGTTAATACCTCATTAAGATTTTTTGTTGTCTCTTCAATAGCTTCAAGACTATCTTGTTTGATAGCTTCTTCTACTTTCACTGTGGCAGATTCTACTGACTCTTTTTCATCATCAGTTAGCTTATCTCCTGCTTCAGTAATTGATTTTCTTGTAGCATGAATGAGCATATCTGCATTGTTTTTTGCTTGCACAAGACTCTCAAATTTTTTGTCGTCCTCTGCATTTGCTTCAGCATCTTTAACCATTTTTTCAATATCTTCATCAGATAACCCACTTGATGCTTTAATAACAATAGACTGTTCCTTACCAGTGTTCTTATCCTTAGCAGCAACATTCAAAATACCATTCGCATCAAGGTCAAACGAAACTTCAATTTGGGGAGTTCCTCTAGCTGCGGGTGGTATATCAGTTAAGTTGAATTGACCTAAAGATTTATTTTGAGCAGCTTGCTTTCTCTCTCCTTGAATCACATGAACGGTAACAGCTGACTGGTTGTCTTCTGCTGTAGAAAAGACTTGCGATTTTTGAGTTGGAATTGTTGTATTTTTTTCTATCAATGGTGTGGCAACGCCTCCCAGAGTTTCAATTCCTAGAGTGAGAGGAGTTACATCAAGTAAAAGCACATCTTTTGTGTCACCAGATAAAACTGAACCTTGAATAGCTGCTCCGACCGCAACAGCTTCATCGGGATTAAGATCTTTTCTGGGCTCTTTGCCAAAGAAATCTTTAACCTTTTGTTGAACCATTGGCATACGAGTCTGCCCACCAACAAGCAATATTTCGTTTATATCTCCAATGCTAAGTTTGGCATCTTCTAAAGCAAGTTTTAGTGGAGTAAGACTTCTATCAACCAAGTCTTCGACTAAGGACTCTAGTTTTGCTCGAGTTATTTTATGAACAAAATGTTTTGGCCCAGAGCTATCTGCAGTTATATAAGGAAGATTAATTTCTGTTTGATCAGATGAAGAAAGTTCAATTTTTGCTTTTTCAGCAGCTTCTTTTAAACGTTGCAGAGCCATGGGATCACTTTTTAAATCAAATCCAGATTCTTTCTTAAATTCATCTACGAAATAGTCTATTAATTTGAGATCAAAATCTTCGCCACCTAAAAAAGTGTCGCCGTTGGTAGATAAAACTTCAAATTGATGCTCTCCGTCCACTTCAGAAATCTCAATTATGGAAATATCAAATGTACCGCCTCCGAGATCATAAACAGCAACGACTGAGTCACCTTTATGCTTATCAAGACCATAAGCAAGAGCTGCAGCTGTTGGCTCATTAATTATTCTCTTTACCTCAAGTCCAGCAATTTTGCCTGCATCCTTAGTCGCTTGCCTTTGAGAATCATTAAAATAAGCCGGAACAGTAATGACGGCCTCTTTAACTTCATGACCTAAATATTCCTCAGCAGTCTTTTTGAGCTTCTTTAGAACCTCTGCTGAAATCTGAGGAGGTGCTAATTTTTTATCATCGACTTTTACCCAAGCATCTCCATTGTCAGCCTTAATAATTTCGTATGGAACCATGTCCATATCTTTTTTGACAACATCGTCATCAAATCTTCTTCCAATCAATCTTTTAATGGCGTATAAGGTTTTTTCTGGATTTGTAACAGCCTGCCTTTTTGCAGGTGTTCCAACCAAGATTTCACTCTCGTCGGAGTAACCAATCACAGAAGGAGTAGTTCTACCTCCCTCTGCATTTTCTATTACTTTTGGCTGCTGTCCCTCAACAACAGCTAAACAACTGTTGGTTGTACCTAAATCAATTCCTATAATTTTTGACATATCTATTTCCTAATTTTTAATTACGGAAACTCTAGCAGGTCTTACGACTCGATCATGGAGTTCCCAACCCCTTTGAAATATATTTTCTATTTCATTATTCTCTTTCTTTGGATCCTTTGAAGTCATTACAGCTTCGTGTTTTACAGGATCAAACTGTTCATTAAATGGATAGATGGGTCTTATACCAAATTTATCAAGGGCAGATTCAAAAGATTTAAGAGTAAGCTCTACCCCTTCCTTATCTTCTTTGGTTGAGTCTTTGGAGAAGTTATTTAAAGCATGCTCAAGATTATCTACTACGGGCAATAATTCATTTAAGAGTCTTTCAACACCATATTTGTGAGCTTTTTCAATGTCAGCAGAATTTCTTTTGAAAGCATTATCAAGCTCGGCTCTTGATCTTAAAAGAGCCTCTTCTAGCTCCTGTATCCTGTCTTCCTCTTTTTGAGTCTCTTCAATAACTTCAGACGATAAATCTAAAGCAACTTCTTGATCTATTTCTTCATCTATAACATCTTTGGATTTAACAGTAGTGTCTTCAAGATTAGACTTGTCTTTTATTTTTTGTTTTTTTGCCATGTAAAAGCCCCTATAACAAAATATATTGGGGTAACTCAGATGAGTTCAAGGGCTTGGATATAGATTTATTTAATAGGTTTTACGTATAAAACCATTGTGTGATCAACAAGCTCATAGCCAAATTCTGCTGCAATGTCTTTTTGACGCTGTTCAATTAATTCATCATGGAACTCATTTACGATTCCCGTCTCAAGACAAATCATATGATCATGGTGCTCTTCCTCAGCAATCTCATATACAGAATGACCATCTTCAAAATTATGACGCTTAACTATCCCAGCTGCTTCAAATTGAGTAAGTACACGATATACAGTGGCTAATCCCACATCCTCTCCAGAGCTTATAAGTTGTTTATAGATATCCTCAGCGCTAAGATGATGCTCGCTATTAATACGTTCTTTTCCATGAGACTCTAAGGCCTCTAAGATTCTTATTCTGGGTAACGTAGCCTTCAAACCAGCTTTTTTTAGCTCATTATTTTCTTTACTCATACATTTTCCGATCTATACTCATTCAAAGTATAATCAATTAACCTAATGACGCAATTAACTAAACTCTATATATTACTTTTTTTATCTTTTGGAATATCAGGCTGCTCTGCCTTATCGCCATATAAAGTCCCTATATTACAAGGCAACATAATTGAAGATAAAGATGTCGAGCAGCTTTCTGAGGGGCTTACAAAAGATCAAGTGCAATATCTACTTGGCACTCCTATGCTGAATAGCCCATTGCATCCAAATAGATGGGATTATATTTATTCCGTAACAATCGGAGATCAATTAATTGGGGAGAAGAAACTTTCACTATTATTTGATGATAATGAAAAATTAACAACGTGGTCTATTCAAGAAAGTGCTTTAAATAAAAATTAAAGAGTTTTTGCGTTAAGTTGCTCTTCGAATGCCTGCATGAATTTTGTCCCAATTTTTTCTATTAGGCTCTGTTTTGCAAAAAACTTTAAAAAAAACGGTAACTGAAATTTAGTTAAGAACTTTACTTTTGAAGTATTAGAATCAATTGACTCAAGGCTCCACATTGCTGAAAAATCTTTGAATGGTCCTTGAGATTGTGAAATATTTACTTCAAAACCGTGGGTTTTATTTATAGATTCAAATGAATATGTTTTACTCATTAATGAAAAAACTAGTCGCCCTTTTACCAAGCCATCCTCATCACATGGCAGTCTAGTAGATTCAATGCATCCAGGCAAAAACTCTTTATAAAGTTCGAAGTTATTTATCAAACTAAGAATTTTTTCTGGAGATGCTTGAAATATTTCAGATCTCTCGAAGCTAGTTTTCATTTTTTAACCAAGTAATTGGTATACAAAAACTGCTGCAACAAGAACAGGAGAAATATACTTAATAAAGAATCTCCAGGTTCTAAATATATTTGCATTGGCAGCTGAAAGCTCTTCCATAGCAAGCTGGGGTTTAAAAAACCATCCAGCAAAAATTGCTACAAGCATACCGCCAAGAGGCATTAATATATTAAAGGTTAGATAAATGATCGAGTCCATGAAGTTTCTTTCTCCGAGGAAGTACTCATTTTCCCAGCTGTTCATACTAAGAATGCTCCCAATGCCGACAAACCAAATAATAAGCCCAAGAATTATTGCTGCAGCTGATCTTGAAACAATCTTGTTCTCCTCAAAATATGCAACGCTTGGCTCGAGTAAAGAAATTGCACTGCTTAAAGCTGCAATGGAGAGGAGCATAAAAAATGCAGGACCGATAATATTTCCTAGAGGCATTTCAATAAAAATAGTTAATAAGCTTTTAAATACCAAGCCT
Source organism: uncultured SAR86 cluster bacterium (assembly GCA_902515455.1). Taxonomy (GTDB): domain Bacteria; phylum Pseudomonadota; class Gammaproteobacteria; order Magnimaribacterales; family D2472; genus D2472. The sequence goes on along the minus strand of CABXUO010000016.1, from coordinate 9,132 downwards.
GTGCCTTGCTGAGGCTCCATACCATACGCGAAAATCATTGGAAAAATAGCAAGTCCAGCAAGTATTGCAATAAGTGTATCCAAACTAGCAACGGTTAGAGATGTTTTAAAGATATCTTCTGACTTTCTCATGTAAGATCCATAGCACATGATGGAGCCCATGCCTAAACTAAGACTGAAGAAGGCTTGCCCCATTGCACTCAAAAAAGTTTCTGGGCTGACTTTTGAAAAATCTGGAGTAAAGAGATAGGCTAAACCTGCGTTAAAATCTCCATTTATCATCGCGTTAATTAGCATCAAAATCATTAGAATAAATAACATAGGCATTAGAAGACGAACCATTCTCTCAATTCCTGCAATAACACCTGAAGCAATAATGGCAATATTCATTCCTATAAAAATTGAGTGCCAGAAAAATAGTGTCGATGGGGATCCTGTTACTTGTGCATATTGCTCAAAAGAAGAAATATCCGTATTTGGCATAGCTGCAATTCCAATATAGTTAATACATATTCCAGCCAAAACACTATAAAAAGATAGGATTAAAACTCCAGAAAATAATCCAGTCCAGCCTACTGTTTGCCAGTAACCTGTTTTACCAGAGTCAATTGCAGCTTTTTTCATTGCGCTGACAGGACTATGTTGAGAGTATCGCCCAATCATTATTTCAGCCATCATGATTGGAAGACCGACAACCAAAATGCAACCCAGGTATATCAAAACAAAAGCACTACCTCCGGCCTCTCCTACTTTATAGGAAAAACCCCATATATTTCCTAATCCTACTGCTGATCCAGCTGCAGCTAATACAAAAGTCCATTTTCCTACCCAAGTAACCGATTCAGAAATATTTTTTGAAGAACTTATATTCATAGTTTATGTATAGGGATTATTTAAAAATGCAATTGATGTAATGCAACATATTGTAACTAAGTTTGTAATTAAATTTCGTGCATTTGCATATTTAATATTAAGTTGAAAATATTCACTGTTTAGTTTTTCAAATCTTAGAAATGCATGCAGCGATACTATTAGCAAGGCAAGGCTTGCAGTAAGATTTATAAATGTAGTGAGCGCTATTAATAAACCTAAGATAGAAAAACCAATTGCTATCCAAAGATTTTTTGATGAAGCATGCTCAATTTTCCAACCCCAAATTATGCCACCCAAAAAAGCAACAATAATGCCTCCATAAATGGCTAGTGCTTGAATGGATTTTAGAGCTAAAATAGGGTTAAAAATCCATGGAATTAATGCCAAAAAAACAAACAAGCTCAAACCCCAATATATAAGTGTTACCTTAGTCTCTTGCATATACGGCCTCAAAATTTGCAAATAGTTCCAACAGATTCATAATTGTTAGAAACATTATGAATGTAAAAAATAATAATTTCATCGTAAAGAATAAAAATGCTTCAAGAAATTACCACTTGGGTGATAAATATCAAGCTGGATTAGTGCTAGAGGGCTGGGAAGTTAAGGGCTTAAGAAATGGAAAAGTGGAAGTGAAAGACTCATATGTAACCCTAAGAAATAATGAAGCATGGGTTATAGGCTTGAAGATTGATGCTCCAGCATCATTAAAAAATGAAAATATAGATCCTACTAGATCAAGAAAATTGCTCTTAAATAAAAAAGAAATAAACAAAATACTTGATGCTGTTAGCCAACAAGGTCTTACATGTATTTTGACATCTCTCTACTGGAAAGATAATAAAATTAAATGTGATATTGCCATTGGAAAAGGTAAGAAAACTTATGATCAAAGAGAAGATGTCAAAAAAAGAGACTGGAATCGAGAAAAACAAAGAATTTTGAAAAATTCAAATCGTTAATCATTTTAATATATAATCTCCATCCCCATGGGGGCGAATTGGGTTCGACGTTTTTATTGGATTCCAAAGCGCATGCCAAGATTGTGGTAACTCTTGTAAAACATACTACAAAAAAATTAGTTGCAGAAAACGACAACTACGCTTTAGCCGCTTAATTGGCTAACCGATGCAAGAATTGTCTATGGTTTGAAGCATTGGCAAAATACATAGTCTAGTTTTATTGTGGAGTCTTAACACAGTAAAACGAAAATTAATTTAGACTAGCTTTTGATATCCTGCTCTTCGGGTCATCAAGGTGAAACTTAAAGAATGAGCTAAGCATGTAGAAGTTAGGCTGAAGGACTAACGGACGCGGGTTCAATTCCCGCCGCCTCCACCAATTTAAATAATTTTTTATTGCGAATAGTTTATGCAAATGATACCACTTGTTACTTTACATATATTAAATTCATCATTAAACTACCGCCTCAAGTTAGATATATGGCAAATAGTAAGCAAGCAATCAAAAGAGCTCGTCAGAATGCCGATAGGTATAAACTGAAGCATTCTCAAAGATCTAAAGCTAGAACAGCTGTAAAAGCTGTGCGAAATGCAATTTTAGAAAATAATAAAGAATCAGCATCTGCCCTCCTTAAAACTGCGCAGAAAGTTTTAGACTCTGCTGCATCTAAAAAAGTTATCCATAAAAATGCTGCTGCTAGAACTAAAAGCAGACTGGTAAAAGCTTTAAAAGCAATAAGTTAACTTTCAGCTACAGATAAATCCTTTGCAATCATCCCAAGTAACTTGCTTGTGTTGTCGCCCGTGAAACCCGAAATTATTTCAATGCCTTTATATTTTTCTTTAAGAGAAGACATTGTTTTTCTTATCATATCAATATTACTCATTTGCATGTGCTCATCTAGCGTATCTTTTTTATTAATAGCTATCCATATGCTTTTGTCTAATAAATTTGGATCGTAAGCTTTAAGCTCCTTCAAAAGAATAGTAAGCTGCTCCTCAGTTGATTTTTCAATATTTTGAGGATCTAATAAAAAAAGTAAATGGCCAGTTCTCGATATATGCTTAAGAAAGTTCAAACCAAGGCCAGCTCCGCTTGACGCTCCTTCAATTAAACCAGGTATATCTGCAATAATAAATGAGGTTTCAAATATTTGAACTGTGCCTAAATTTGGGCGTAATGTGGTAAATGGATAGTCACCAATCTTCGGGCGGGCAGCCGAGACTTTATTTAAAAAAGTTGACTTGCCAGCATTTGGAAAGCCAACCAGTCCAACATCTGCAAGGGAGCGTAATTCCAGTCTTATAGAAATTTCATCACCAGGCCAGCCTAAAGTATGACGCCTTGGAGCTTGATTAGTGCTAGATTTAAACCTGAAATTTCCTACTCCTCCTTCTCCACCTTTGGCAATGAGATAATCCCTTTCCTCTTCACAGCAGTCATAAATTACTTGATTGGATATAGAATCAAAGATCACCGTACCTTTAGGGACTTTTACAATGAGATCTTTTGCATCTTGTCCCGATCTTTTATTGCCAGAGCCCGGCTCACCGTTTTTAGCTAATAAGTGCTTTATATTACGAAAATTTACTAAGGTATTTAGGTTAGGATCAACTTGAAAAATTATATCTCCTCCCTTACCGCCATCGCCGCCATCAGGGCCGCCTCGTGGAATGAATTTTTCTCTTCTGAAACTTGTACAACCTGCGCCTCCATTTCCAGCTCTTGCTTCTAGCAGAGCTTCATCGATGAAGTTCATTATTTGCTATGAGACGACGTTAACTGTCTTTTTTTGCTTGACGCCTTTGTATGTAAACTGGACTTGACCAGCTGCAGTAGCATATAGGGTATGATCTCTACCCATGCCAACATTTATTCCAGGATGAGTATTTGTGCCTCGTTGACGAATTATAATTTCGCCTGATTTAACAGTTTGGCCACCAAAACGTTTTACACCTAATCTCTTAGAGTTAGAATCTCTCCCGTTTTTGCTGGAACCACCCGCTTTTTTGTGTGCCATTTCTACTTACCTACTTTAATTTCTTTGATCTTGATTTGAGTGTGTTTTTGTCTATGACCAATTTTTCTCATGCTATGCTTTCTTCTTCTAAACCTGAGAATGGTAACTTTATCAGCCTTTACTTCGTCTACTATTTCAGCAACAACTTTAGCATTTTCTATATAAGGTTGGCCAATTTGAACGTCATCGCCATCAACATAAAGCATTACATTTTTAAATGCATAATCAGTCCCTGACGCCTCTTGCATGAGATCAACCTCAAGGACCTGTCCTAACTCGACTTTATGCTGTTTTCCACCAGCTTCTATTACTGCATACATAGTTATCTCTAAAGGTGGCAAAATATACGCTTTCTAGATGAAATTATCAATACTTATGTATAATTTTAAACTTCTTATCATTGAAGATGTACATAATTAAATCAACTACCAAAAATGAACTTCGGAAAGTACAAGCTGCTATAAACAAAGAACTTGCTAGCGAGAAAATAATTCAAGATATTTATGAATATATTTTTAATGTTGAGGGGAAGAAAACTAGAGCGCTAATAAGTTTGCTGGCCTCAAAATCATCAAAAATAAAACTAAGTGTTAGAACAGATTTAGCGAGCATCATTGAACTTTTGCATACTGCAACACTAGTGCACGATGATGTGGTGGACGAATCAGAACTTAGACGAGGCACTAAATCCGTAAACCAAGTTTGGACAAATTCATACAGTGTATTAATTGGAGATTTTATATATTCAAAAGCTTTTATATTAATGGTAAAACTTGGTATTCCATCTATATTAGATGAATTAGCTAAAGCTACAAATGACATTGCAAGAGGCGAAATCATTCAATTAGAGCTACATGAAAAAAAAGAATTGATAAAGCTAGACGAATTATTGAAAGTTAGCTATCTAAAAACAGGCAGGCTTTTTGAAGCATCTGCTAAAACGGGAGCCATGCTTGCTGAAAAATCAAAAGAAGAAATTAAAAGTTTCGGATTGTTAGGAAAGGCTCTTGGCACTGCCTTCCAAATTCAAGATGATATTCTTGATTATGCAGCATTCAAATTAGATACAGGTAAGCCCGCTTTAAAAGATTTTAAAGAAGGGAAAATTACATTTCCATTGTATTTTGCTCTACAAGATCTTGATTCAAAGGACAAAAAATTTCTTTTGGGAAAATTAGGTAAGCAAAAAATAACAAGCAGAGATCAAAATAAAATTTATCAATTAATACATAATGATAAAACACAAAAACAATTAAATGCGTTGTTAGATAAGTACTCAAAAGAAACACTGAAACATTTAAATAAATTGAAGCACCATGCCTGTTACAATGAGATGTTAAACTTAATTAGCTACTCTAAAGTAAGGAAAAAATGAAATTTATACCTGCTTCAAGTTACACAAAAGATGACTTGATTAGTTGTGGAAACGGAGAACTATTTGGGCCAAATAATGGTCGGCTCCCAGCAGATGAAATGCTAATGTTTGATTCAATTGATCAAATTGATCAAACCTCGGGAAAATACTCAAAGGGTAAAATAATTGCTCATCTAAACATTCAAGAAAGCTTATGGTTTTTTAAAGTTCATTTTAAATCTGATCCAGTGATGCCTGGCTGTCTTGGCTTAGATGCAATGTGGCAATTGTTGGGATTTTATCTTTGCTGGCTTGAGTTACCGGGATATGGAAGAGCGCTGGGCTCAGACAAAGTAAAGTTTTTTGGTCAAGTTACTCCCAATGCAAAGATTGTAAGGTACGAAATTGATATAAAGCGAGTCATTAATAGAGGAGCAGTTGTTGGCTTTGCAGATGGAAATATGTTTGTTGATGATCGACATGTTTATTCGGCAGAGGGTTTGAGAGTAGGTTTATTCAAGGATACAAGCGAATTCTAATGAAAAGTGTAGTAGTAACTGGCATGGGTATAGTCTCTTGTATAGGTAAAGATCTTCAAGAAGTATTAGATAGCCTAAAGAAAGGAAAATCAGGTATTTCTAAAAATGCTAAGTATGAGGAAATGGGGTTTAGAAGTCGTATTTCAGGTTCTGTGAATTTAAATTTAGCCGATTTGATTGACAGAAAGACTCTTCGTTTTATGAGTGAGGCCTCCGGCTTCGGATATATCGCTGCTCAAGAGGCTATTACAAATGCATCAATAAATTTAAGTGAAATGAACTTATCTAGAATTGGAATAGTTGCTGGATCAGGTGGAGCGTCTTCGGCTGCTCAAATAGAAGCATCAGACGTCGCAAGGGAGAGAGGGCCAAAAAGAATTGGGCCATATGCAGTAACAAAAACAATGGGAAGTACTGTATCTGCTATTTTAGGAACAACTCTTAAACTTAAAGGAGTTAATTATTCTATTTCATCTGCTTGCTCAACTAGCGCTCATTGCATTGGTCATGCTGCAGAGCTTATCCAATTAGGCAAACAAGATATTATTATTGCAGGTGGCGCTGAACAAGAACACTGGACTTCGTCATCTATGTTTGATGCGATGGGTGCACTTTCTTCACAATATAATAATGAGCCTGAAAAAGCATCCAGACCCTTTGATGTCGATAGAGATGGTTTTGTAATAGCAGGAGGATCGGGCATGCTTATTTTGGAAGAAGAAGAACATGCTATCAAGAGAAATGCTCCAATCATTGCAAAACTAAAGGGTTATTCTGCAAATTCTGATGGATATGATATGGTGTCTCCTTCAGGCGAGGGAGCACAAAGATGCATGAATCAGGCTATTAAAGAATATGGTTCTGATGTTGATTATATCAATGCTCATGGCACCAGCACTCCTGTTGGAGATCTTGCTGAACTTAATGCAATAAAAGAAGTATTTGGAAATAGTGCGCCAATAATTGGATCAACCAAATCAATGACGGGTCATTCCTTAGGAGCAACTGGAGCACAAGAGGCAATTTACTCTATTCTAATGATGCAAAATGATTTTATCGCTCCATCAATTAATATAAATACGTTAGTTGAAGAAGCAGAGGGTTTGAATATATCTCAATCAATGACAGAACAAAAATTAAATTCTGTTATGAGTAATTCATTTGGTTTTGGTGGAACCAATGCAAGCTTAATTTTTAGCAAACTTTAAGCTAGTCGAGATCCATTTATGGACTCTTTTTGTGGGGTAGCTAAAATAATAGTTCCATCTGTTTGAGTAAATCCTGTTACAAGACACTCTGACATAAAAGGCCCAATCTGCTTTTTTGGAAAATTTACTACTGCGACTACCTGCATGCCTATTAAGGACTGGGGATCATAGTGATCTGTAATTTGTGCAGATGATTTTTTGATACCTATTTCTTCTCCAAAATCTATTGTCATCTTTATCGCTGGCTTAATTGCTTCTTTGAAGTTCTCAGCAGTAATTATAGTCCCTACGCGAATATCCACTGCCTCAAATTCTTCCCAAGTTAAATCGCTCATTGCGTTCCTCATTTAATTTTCATCTTCCCACCATGGAAAAAAATCAGGCATGTCTGAAGATATGAGATTTTTAAATTTTGCTGGCCGCTTCTCTAAGAATGAGTTTACTCCCTCTTTTGCATCATCCGATGCTCCTCTTGAATCAATTGCTTTACTTTCGATAACATGAGACTCATATGGATTAGCTTGCCCGAAAGATCTCCATAGCATTTGTCTTGTGATAGCTATAGAAACAGGCGCAGATTTCTCAATTAGATCATGTGCAATTTTTTTTGCATCATTCATTAGATTTTCTGGTTTATGAATACTTGAAATTAATGAGAAATCTAAGGCCTCCTGAGAATCTATAATTTTTCCCGAAAAAGTTAAATCTAAAGCTTTAGAAATTCCCACAATCTTTGGAAGAAACCAACTACTACATGCATCCGGAACGATTCCTCGATTATTAAAAACAAACCCGAACCTAGCGTTCTCAGATGCAATACGTATATCTCCAGCTAATTGCATAGATGCTCCAATTCCTACCGCTGGACCATTACATGCAAAGATAATCGGTTTTAAAAATTTATACATTCTTAATGTTAGAATTCCTCCTGAATCCCTTCTAAAGTCTTGCTCTTGAACTGCGAAATTATCAAATGAGGGATTGAATGTTTCTTTGCCGCTACTTAAGTCTGCTCCCGCACAAAATCCACGCCCTGCACCGGAGATAATTACAGCATGAAAGCTATCATCATCCTCGATTAAGTCTAAAGCACTTATCAATTCTTCCATCATCAAGAATGTAAAAGCATTTAATTTCTCTGGTCTATTTAATAAAAGAATAGCGAGATTATTATCTTGCTCTAGTGTAATGGTTTTGAAGTCCACTCTGAATTAGAAAGGTATGTCTTCCTCGGAGATTTGAGAGTCTTGAGACTGAGCAGTTTGAGAGGTTGGCTGTGATTGATCATAGGCGCCTCCGTCATCAGAAGATTGCCTGCCACCAAGCATGTTCATCTCATTGCCAAGTATTTCTGTTGTATATCTGTCATTTCCTTCTTTATCTTGCCATTTTCTAGTTTGTAATTTTCCTTCAACATAAAGCTGCGAGCCTTTATCAAGATATTGTTCAGCAATTTCTGCAAGTTTTCCAAAAAAGACAACTCTATGCCATTCTGTTTTCTCTCTCTGCTCTCCGCTATCTTTGTCTTTCCATGATTCTGAAGTCGCAATTGAAAGTGTGGCAACCGCTGTATTTGTTTGGGTATATCGAATTTCAGGTTTTTGCCCTAAATTACCTACCAAAATTACTTTATTTACTCCTCTAGCCATAATTACCTCTTATAATTAGATAAGTTTAACTCGAAACAAATCAGCTGGATAATAATTCTGCAAATAAATGGAAAAAATTTCTATAAAAGGCGCCAGAACGCATAACCTTAAAAATATTTCCCTTGAGATACCTAGAGGAGAATTAATAGTTATTACTGGGTTATCAGGTTCAGGTAAATCATCTTTAGCATTTGATACTATTTATGCTGAAGGTCAGAGACGTTATGTAGAATCCCTTTCAGCATATGCAAGACAATTTTTATCCATGATGGAAAAGCCAGACGTTGATCAAATTGATGGGCTTTCTCCAGCAATATCGATTGAGCAAAAGTCTACTTCCCATAACCCAAGATCAACCGTTGGAACTGTTACCGAAATATATGATTACCTAAGATTATTATATGCAAGAATTGGTGTTCCAATTTGTCCGGATCATAATGAAGAACTATCAGCTAAAACAGTGAGTGAGATATGCGATGAAATATATGCACTTGGCTATGATAAAAAAATTATGGTTATGGCGCCCA
>CABXUO010000015.1 GCA_902515455.1 uncultured SAR86 cluster bacterium | reverse complement strand
CTAATTTCTTTGGAGTCTAGAAAATCTTCAGGGTTGAAGTTTTTTAAACGTCCTCCCACTTTTATTGGATTATTATCTAAATCAATATCTATGTTTGTAATACCTGATGTTCCATTGATACAGGAATTCCAAGCTTCATCAAGGGTATTACCTATCGGGGATAAAATACCCAAACCAGTAACTACAACTCGTCTGTGTAGTTGCTTCATTAAAGGAAATTTTAGCTATTTGAGTTAATGTAATTAACGGCTTCTTCAACAGTTGAAATTTTCTCTGCTTCTTCGTCAGCTATTTCAAGATCAAACTCTTCTTCCAAAGCCATAACTAACTCAACTGTATCTAATGAATCAGCTCCTAGATCATCAACAAATGAAGAGTCATTATTAACTTCATCGTCTCCGACACCAAGCTGCTCACAAACAATTTTTCTTACTCTCTCTTCGATACTCACAGGGCATCCTCCATAAAATGAAATCTATTCTACAACAATTTTAACAAAAACATATAAAATCATTAGCTCATATAAAGACCGCCATCCACGGAAATAGTTTGACCAGTGATATAATCGCCTTTAGAAGAGGCTAAGAATAAAGCTAAATCTGCTATTTGTTGTGGATTACCCATTTTGTTTGCAGGAATCTGATTTAAGATATTTTCTAATTCTTCGTCTTTAAAATGATTTGTCATATCAGTTTCGATAAATCCAGGAGCTATACAGTTAACTGTAATATTTCTAGCAGCCACCTCTTTTGCTAAAGCTCTTGTAAAACCTCCAAGGCCAGCCTTGCTCGCGGAATAATTAACCTGTCCAGGATTACCCATAAGTCCAGCAACACTAGATATATTGATTATTTTTCCATAACGATCTTTAATCATTGATTTAATAAATAATTTCGTAATATTGAAAGCACTTGTAAGATTAGAATTAATAACATCATCCCAGTCATCCTCTTTCATTCTTAAAAAAAGTTGATCTTTCGTTATTCCAGCATTATTTATTAAAACATTTGGAATCTTATTAATTTTTTTAAGCTCATCCAGGCAATAAGAGATTTTTTGCCTATCTGTCACATCCATTGAAAAATGTATGCAATTTTTAGACTTTAGCTCATCATTAATACTAAATGATGATCTAGATGTCCCAATAACAAAGTAACCATCATTTATAAAGCATTTGGCTATCTCTAATCCGATGCCTCTTGAAATTCCAGTAATAAAGACTATTTTTTTATCCATAACTATCAATCTTCTCATAAAATTCTTCATCAGTTACAGAAAAATAGTTGTTGAGCTTATTTCCTTTAAATAAACCTGATAAAACTTTTCCAGGACCGCATTCAATTACTGGTAAATTCAAAGTAGAAATAAGATTACATGTTTCTACCCATCTAACTGGTGAGTACAATTGCGAGACTAGTAAAGAAGGAATATCTTTAGATGAAGATGATGAATTCACTGAAACATTGTGGATAATCTTAATATCTGGTTCATTAAATGCTACAGCTTCAAGAGTTTTTTGAAATTCCTTTGCTGCCGGTAACATAAGCTTGCTGTGAGATGCAATGCTGACTTTAAGTTTTATTGCCCGTTTTGCACCTTTATCAATACAAAGATCTTGAGCTCTTAAAACCGCATCATCATGACCAGAAATGACCGTCTGATTTGGCGAGTTTAAATTTGCACATTGAACATGAGAATTATCGCCCTGAGAAGCAAGTAAGCAGATCTCATTAATAGCATCATAATCGAGACCCATTATTGCTGACATGGATCCATTTGGTGCTGACTCCATCAACTCTCCTCGTTTTCTTACAAGTTTTAAGGCTTCATTAATTGATATCGAGTTAGCTGCAACCAAAGCAGAATATTCACCCAAAGAATGACCAGCTAAATATCTAGGAGTAATGTCAATTGTATTTACAAACTTACTGAAATGGAGATAGGAACAAAGAACCAAGATAGGCTGCGTAATAGAAGTTTTATTTATTAACTCTTCAGGCCCCTCTTCAATTAATTTAAATACATCATGTGCTATTAAATCACTACAGCACTCCAAAGCATTAGAGTATTCACTTGAATGAGCAATATCAGAAATACCACCCTTAGAAAACATAGATAAATGTTGCGAGCCTTGACCAGGAAAGGCTAAAAAAGCTGATAAAGACATTCTTAGTCTTGAGTTGTATTGTCCTCTTCTTCTTTAACTGGCTTCCTTAAATCTTTAATAAGTCTGCCCTTGTAAAAACCATCTGCTGTCATTTGATGGCGAAGATGTCTTTCTCCAGACACAGGATCAGTAGATAAGGTGAGATCTTTGAGATGATCATGAGAACGAATCATTCCACGTTTTGATCTTGTTTTTTTACTTTTTTGTACTGCCATAATATTTTAAAAAAAAGCATCCTATCAGATTAAATTAAAATTTAACAGTCAAATCACTTACTTCAGTTGTCAGTATATCAAATTCATTGTTTTTTGGTGCTTCATAGCAAACAACTTGGTTGTTTAAATCTTCAAAAGAGATGGATCTTGCATGCAAAGCTAGACGACTGATCGATGTCTTGGAATATATATATTTATTTAAATTTAATGATCCGTATTTTTTATCATTAACTATTGGATAATTAAGATTTGAGCTTTGAACTCTAATTTGATGCATTCTGCCAGTACTTATATGAACCTCAACATGAGTAAATGATGTAAATTTTTTTAAAATTTTGAATATAGACACCGCTGTTTTGCCATCAATTGATTCTGTGACTTTATGACGATATTGTTTTGTAGAAGTATCAATTTTTGATTTTATTTTTATGTCTTTTTCAAGAACACCAACCAAAATGGCTTCATATATTTTTTTCACTTTATTAGATTGAAGTTGTTTATTGAAATGTCTTAAAAATAATTTATTTTTTGCAATCAACACGCACCCGGAAGTAGATTTATCAATTCGATGGCAAAGATCAAGATCTAATAACGGAAAACTAGCTCTAGCAATGTCTATAAGACCAAATTGATTTTTCGTACCAGAGTGAACACTTAATTCAGGATCTTTATTTACTAAAATATAGTCATCATTTTCATAAATGATTGATGTCAAAAATTCTTGAATTCTAAAGGGTGGAATCTTTAAGTCAGGTTTTTTATTTTGAAAATCAATTAAATATGGCGGTATTCTTATTTCATCGTTGATCTTTAGTTTATAAGAAGGTTTAATTCGACCAGAATTTACTCTTACTTCACCTTTTCTTAGCATGCTATATATTTTTGATTTGGGAAGATCTTTAAAGATATTAAGCAGGTAATTATCTATGCGTCTTCCAGCTTGATCGTTATCAATTTTTAGGTTTTTATCGCTCATTGATGTAGAATATCGAAAATTGATAGTTTATATACAAAAAGCTACTAGTAAAAATTTATTGAAAGAAATCAATAAATATAGATTAATAAAGCTGCATAGCAGCAATGAGAAAGCTACTTCAGCACAAGGGTGCTACTAGAATAAGACAAGTTTTAAAATCTTCACAATTATAAGTGAGGTCAGTTAAAAGAGCTCCGCGGGATAAGACTCTGATAACTCAAAAAGCACTCGTGCTATTCGCTTTCTCTGTATCGGAGAAAAAAAATGAAAAGAATTCTAATTAATTGTTCATATTCAGATGAACTTCGTGTTGCATTAGTTGATGGGGCAAAACTCTTTGACCTTGATAATGAATTTAATAATCAATCACTTTTTAAAGGTAGTATATTTAAAGCTACAGTTTCAAGAGTTGAAACAAGTTTGGATGCTGCTTTCGTAAATTTTGGCAATGAAAGGCATGGATTTCTTCCTCTAAAAGAATTATCAAATGAGTATTTTACAAAGGATTCTGAAGGCAAAAGAAAGTGTACACTCAAAGAAGGTGACGCAATTCTTATACAAGTCTTAAAAGAGGAAAGAGGCACTAAAGGCGCAGCTCTCTCAAATCAGATATCACTTGCAGGAAGATTTATAGTTTTAATCCCAAATTCTGAAAAATCTGGCGGTGTTTCCAGAAGAATTTCAGGTGACGAAAGAGATGAAATTAAAAATGCTTTAAATGCTTTACAGATTCCAGAAGGTATGAGTGTTATTGTAAGAACAGCTGGATTAGGAAGGTCAACTGATGAATTGAAATGGGATTTAGACTACCTAATGAATTTATGGGAGCAAATAAAATCATCAGTTACTGATGCGCCAAGTCCAAGCTTAATTTACAAAGATGATAAATTAATTTTAAGAGTATTTAGAGATTATTTTAGAGATGATATACAAGAAATTCTTATTGATGATCAGTCAGTACATGCCGAAGCCTTAGATTTTGCAAAATCCGTTATTCCGGACCATGCAGATAAAGTAATTTTTTACAGTGAAGAAATACCATTATTCAATAGGTACCAAATAGAAAGTCAAATTGAGCTAGCTTTTCAGCGAGAAATATCATTACCATCTGGCGGATCTATTGTCATAGACCCTACAGAGGCTATGGTATCAATTGATGTTAACTCAGCACGTTCAACAAAAGGAAAGGACATAGAATCAACGGCTTTTGCAACAAATATGGAAGCGGCTAAGGAGATTGCAAGACAATTAAGACTGAGAGATTTGGGCGGTCTGATAGTTATAGATTTTATTGATATGCAGGATGAAAAACATCAACAGAAAGTTGAAAATACATTCAGATCAGCGGTTCAGTCCGATAGAGCTAGAATTCAAATTGCTGGGATATCTAGATTTGGCTTATTAGAATTATCGAGACAAAGATTAAGGCCATCACTAGAGGAAACTTATGACATACAGCATGTTCAAGTGCGAGGCACCAGATCACTTGGCCAATCAATTCTGAGAATAATTAGTGAAGATGCAGCAAAAGAAAATACTGGAGAAATACATGTTTATGTTCCTGCAGATGTTTCAAGTTATTTATTGAATGAAAAGAGAAGAGATATTATTTCAATTGAAAATACCTATCAGGTAAACATTTTGATAATTGCAGACCCATATAAATCCAGACCATATTACAAAGTGGCACGTGTTAAAGCTGCCTCTGGAAAAAAACCATTCTCATATGATATGACGCCTAATAGTCCTGAACCCTCAATGGATTGGCGTGAATCTAATTCAACAAAAAGGGTTTTAAAACCACTTGTAAAAGTATCTGTGCCTCCTCGAATGCCAAAATCTAAGAATAGATTTTTTGCTTTTATCAAATCTGTTCTCACATTATCAATATTTTTTGGGGTCTTTGAATCTAAAAAGAAGAAAAATACAAAAAAAAGAAGAAATAGAAACTATAAAAAGAATCAGTCCAGAGTAAATAGAGGTAATAAAAATCAAAATAACAGAAATACTAGAGCCAATAACAAAGGAAGGAATTCAAATTCAAAAAATGCAAGCAATAAAAAGCCTTCTAAACCTGTAGTTACTCCTCCAAAAAAATCACAAGAAGAGCGTTCTAAAGTAAATAAACCTAAAAATGATCGAAAAGTTACTAAGGAAATCGATGGCAATAAATTAAATCCACAAGATTCTCAAGCGGCAACTCCAGCAACCACTCCTGCACCAACTCCGGCTCAATCCTCAACATCAAATGTTAAGCCTACTAGAGCTTTAAATGATCCTCGATATAAGAACGAATGAGTCTTCCTGAAATTGATGTGTCTGGAGGAATATTTGGTAATTCCTGTATGTTAAACCATCGAGCATCTTCTAATTCTTTATCATTAAGAACAATTTCTCCTTTCTGATATTTACATTTATAACCAAGCATAAGTTGTGATGGAAACGGCCATGATTGAGATGAATGATATTCAATTTGTGAAACCTCTACATTAACTTCTTCTGATACCTCTCTAATCAAAGCCTGTTCAGCACTCTCTCCTGCTTCAATAAAACCGGCAAGGGTGCTGTACATGTTTTCTGGAAAAAACTTATTTCTACCAAGTAAAATCCTTTCATCGTCATATATTAAAGTAATAATACAGGGAGAAATTGAAGGATAATTCAAAGCATTGTTACATTCACACTTAAAAGCACCCTCTTCCAAATCAAATTTATTAATATTTCCACAATAATTACAATAAGTATTTTTTAAATGCCAATTATTTAAAATAGAAGCTCTTGCGGCTATTAAAAAACTTTCAGTATCAAAAAAAGCTAATATATTTATTAAATCAATAAAATTTGTTGTACCAGGATTCATAAATATTCCTAAAATTTTATCTTTAGAATCTATGTTTATTACGTAAATATAACGATCATTAACTTTTGCTATAGCTAAAAAAGGACCATTAATTTCTTTTAAGTTTAAATCTTTTGGTTTAAAAATATAAGATTTTTCGTTCTGATCATATAAAATTTTGTTTTCACAAAATATAATTAGGCTAGTCTCTTCATTTATACTTTCATGAAGTGTTCTTATTAATTTCATTAGGTCTTAAACATGATAAATAATTTATACAAAATGTTCTTAGGTGATTCTCCTACTTGGTATAAGAATACCATCATAGCTTTTTTAATCATTAATCCTATCGCTTTATTTACATTGACCTTTGCTGGAATGAATGGAATGTTCATTGTAGGATGGATGATTCTATTAGAATTTATTTTTACACTTGCCCTCGCTCTAAAATGTTATCCACTGCAGCCAGGTGGATTGATAGCAATTCAGGCTCTATTTTTAGGATTAACAACTCCTTACACACTCTTGTATGAGATTGAGCATAATCTTGAGGTTATTTTACTGTTAATTTTTATGGTCGCTGGTATCTACTTCATGAAAAATTTAATGCTTACTATTTTCACAAAATTGCTTCTTACAATTGAATCAAAGGTAACTCTATCTTTAATGTTTTGTTTTGTCTCGGCATTTTTATCAGCTTTTTTAGACGCTCTAACTGTAACAGCGGTTTTAATAGCTGTCGCCGTAGGTTTTTATAGAATTTTTCATCTTGCAAATTCAGGACTAGAATTTTCATCAAATGATCATGATTATTACAACGACTCGTTATTATCTGAGGCTGGAATAGCAGACTTAGAAAACTTTAAAGCTTTTATGAGAGACCTAATCATGCATGGAGTGGTTGGAACTGCTTTAGGAGGCGTTTGTACTATTGTTGGCGAACCTCAAAATTTATTAATTGCTAATGTGGCAGGTTGGGAGTTTATTGAATTTATGGTCAAGATGTCGCCAATAACAATACCTGTCTTTATAGCTGGAATGATAACTTGTTTCGGAATTGAAAAGTTCCATATATTTGGCTTTGGTAATCAATTGCCAGAACGAATTAAAAATATTTTCCATGATTATAATGATTATGAAATTTCTCAAAGAACTGCCATTACCAAAATGGAGTTGTATGTCGAAATGTTAGTCGGTGTATTTTTGATTATAGCTCTTGCTCTTCATCTGGCTGCTGTTGGAATTATTGGATTGGGAGTGATAATACTTTTAACGTCATTTAAAGGTATAACTCATGAACACGATTTAGGTGACGCGTTTAAGGAAGCCCTACCTTTCACAGCATTATTAGTTGTATTTTTTGGTGTTGTGAGTGTTATCGCTGATCAAGAATTATTTACTCCAATAATTTCTTATGTGCTTGCTCAAGATGCTAATAGTCAAGCGCCCATATTCTTTGTTGCCAACGGAGTGCTTTCAGCAATAAGTGATAATGTATTTGTTGCAACAATTTACATCAATGAAATCAAAGACGCTTTAGATATGAATGTTATTTCCAGAGATCAGTTTGATAAATTAGCGATAGCTATTAATACTGGTACAAACATACCCAGTATTGCCACCCCAAATGGCCAGGCTGCTTTTCTTTTCTTATTGACGTCTTCACTGGCACCACTCATAAATCTTTCATACATGAGAATGGTTGTCATGGCTTTGCCGTACACCATTGTTTTAAGTATTGTTGGATTCATATCAGTAGTTAATTTTTTATAAATTAATGCCTTTGAGTCATAAATTTTGCATTGCTCCAATGATGCAATGTACTGATATACACGATCGATATCTATTTAGATTAATTACAAAAAGAGCATTTCTGTACACAGAAATGGTCACAACTGGAGCGATCATTCATGGAAAATGTTTTAATCAGTTAAATTTTAATAATGAAATAGAGCATCCTGTTGCTATTCAACTAGGAGGATCAGATCCAAATGATTTATCTGAATGTGCAAAAATTTGTGCGGAACTTGGATATGATGAAATTAACTTGAATGTAGGATGTCCGTCTGAAAGAGTTCAAAAAGGTTCTTTTGGAGCATGTCTCATGGAGGATCCAGAGCTTGTAAATGATTGCATACAGGCCATGCAACAAGTTGTCTCAATTCCTATTACTGTTAAATGCAGGATTGGAGTCAATGAAAGAGACGATATAGATTTTTTAAATCATTTTGTGTCAAAAATTTATAATCCAAATCTTAAAACGTTAATTGTTCATGCAAGAGTTGCAATTTTAAAAGGCTTAACTCCCAGACAAAATAGACAAATCCCTCCATTAAAATATGATAATGTCTATCAACTTGTGGATGAATTTCCTGATCTTGAAATCATTTTAAATGGTGGAATAAGGGATATCGATGAATCTATTAAGCATTTAAAAAAAGTTCATGGGGTTATGCTTGGCAGAAGTCCTTATGATAATCCTATGATTGTCAGCAATGTTGATTCAAGAATTTTTAATGAATCCGATATTGGAAATGATAGAAAAACTATTCTCAGACAATACCTAGATTACTGCATTGATCAAGCTTATGAAGGTCAACCTTATTCAAGAACTTTAAAACATATTTTTGGTTTAAATAGAGGATTTAAAAATGCAAAAGCATTTAGATCTCTTGTACTAAAAACAATGCAAAATAAAAATTTAGAAATTACAAAAGATGAATTAATCTCTATGGTTTAAATTCAATCAAGCAAAAAATCATCCATATCGTCGACAAAATCATCTGATTGATCTTCTCCATCACTAGACTCAAAGTCTAAGTACTGCATGTATGAATCTCGTATGAATGAATATCGATCGCCTACAATAAGAGATTCTACCTCTAAATATCTAGCTCTGGTTTCTAATGCATCCAAAGCCGTGATTCCAATTCTTACGTCAGTCTCCTCTATGGCAAATGTACCAGATAGTACTGAGCTTACACTTCTTCCAGCCAGGCTTCTAGGTGTTGACGGACCATATAAAGGTATCATTAAAAAGGGTCCTTTGCTTACACCCCATGTTGCTAAGGTTTGGCCAAAATCTTCATCATGTCGTTGCAAACCCATCCTGGATGCGACATCAAAAAAACCTAAAAAACCAATTGATGTATTAATTAAAAAACGTGCGAAATCGTTTGCCGCAAATGCAGGTTTGCCTTGAAGCAATTGATTGGCAGTATTATCAAGCTCATTAATATTTCTAAAAAAATTAGTTATGCCAATTTCAATAAAATCAGGAGCTACATTTGTATAAATTTCTGCAGCTGGTTTAGCAAAGTTATCGTCTAGAGATTCATTAAATGCCCAAATCTTCCTATTTATATCCTCAAATGGATCTTGGGTAGCTGAGACATTCAAACTGATGAAAGCAAGAGCAAGCGAAAAGTGAAAAAATCTTTGTAAACTCATAATAATTTAATTAATTCATTATAGATTGGTTCAAAGAAATTATTTTTTTTACTTAAGTTAAAATCTATTAAATCATGATGCCTCGGAATAGATCCTAATACAGAACAACCAATTTCTTGTTCAAGATTCATAGGAACAAAATCATTTTTAAGTTCATTGGTATTTGTGCAAATTGAATATGACATATTATCAATCAGGCCTAAGACCGGGATTTTTAATCTATCAAACATTGCTTTGGACTTTTTAGTATCATGAACCGCAAGTTTACTCATGGAGGTAATTAGCAATGCATAATCAGGTTTAATGTCAGCAGCAACAGTTAAATATGCGTCTCCAGTACCAGGAGGCATATCAACAAACAAATAATCAAGATTTCCCCATTGTGTTAAATTTTTTAATTGCTTGATGGCACCACTTAACATAGGCCCTCTCCACATAGCAGCTTTATCTGATTCAATTACAAATCCCATGCTGTTCAACAAAATATTATTAACTTCGATAGGAATGAAAATTTTTTTTCCGCCTATAGTTTTTACTTTAGGTTTTTGATTTGCAACATCAAATATTATTTGCTGATTTGGGCCGTAAATATCTGCGTCTAATATTCCAACTTTATAATTTCTAGAGAATTGCATGGCAAGGTTTGCACATATAGTTGATTTACCGACACCACCTTTTGCTGATGCAATAGCAATTATTTGTTTGATGCTCATTGATAGAGTGTTTTTGATTTATAATACTCGATTAAAAATATAAGGTCTTGAAAATAAAGAAAAAAAGAAAAATTATCGTTACAAATGCATTGCCCTATGCAAATGGCGAGATTCATATTGGACACATTTTAGAGCATATCCAAACTGACATTTGGGTCAGATTCATGCGTAACTCAAATCATGAAGTCCTCAGCTTTTGTGCAGATGACGCTCACGGCGCTCCAATTATGATGAAAGCAGATGAGCTTAAAATGAAACCAACTGATCTCATTGGTAAGATGAAAGAAGATCATGAAGAGTCATTAAAAAAGTTTGGAATTAAATATACAAATTATTACTCAACTCATTCAAATGAAAATGAAACACTGGTATCAGAAATCTACCTTGATGCAAAAAATTCTGACCACATTTATAAACAAGATATTGAGCAATGCTTTGATGAAGAGAAGAAAATGTTTCTTGCAGATAGATATGTTATTGGTGAATGTCCAAAATGTGGCGCAAAGGATCAATATGGTGATGGCTGTGATTCATGTGGAGCAACTTACGCTGCTACAGAAATTATTGATCCAAAATCTTCGTTATCTGGAACTAAACCGACTACAAGGATATCCGAACACATTTTCTTTGATCTCAAAAAGTCCAAATCTAATCTTAAAAAATTTTTAAAAACTGCATCTATTCAGAGCTCAGTCGTTGGCAAGCTCTCTGAATGGTTAGAGGGCGATTTAAGAAGTTGGGATATTTCTCGTGATGCACCATATTTTGGTTTTAAAATACCCGATGAAACAGACAAATATTTTTATGTATGGGTTGATGCTCCTATTGGATACATAGCATCAGCAAAAAATTGGGCCGAAAAAAATGATTTAAATATAGATCATCTATGGGGTAAAAATTCTGAATATGAGATTCATCATTTTATTGGCAAGGATATAATCTATTTTCATGGTTTATTTTGGCCAGCCCTTTTGAATAATTCTAATTATAAACTTCCTGATAGCATTCATGTTCATGGCTTTGTTAGTGTAAATGGAGAGAAAATGTCTAAATCAAAGGGAACATTTATTACTGCCGACCAATTTTCGGATGCATGCGATCCAGAATTACTAAGATATTATTTTGCAAGTAAGCTAAATTCAAAAATTGAGGATCTCGATTTAAATCTTGAAGACCTAGCTCAAAAAATAAACTCTGATTTAGTTGGAAAATTTTCGAATATATTTAGTCGCTCAGCTCCATTCATTTCGAAAAATAATAATCGTCTATCTAATTCAATTAATGAAGAACATTTATCAACATGCATGAAAGATATAGACAAAATTCTTAATTGTTATGAAAATAAAGATTTCTCTAAAGCAGTAAAACTTATCATGCAGATTGCTGATAACACCAATAAATTTATAAATGAAAATACGCCTTGGAAGATAGATCAAAAGGATGCATTAGTTGTGGCATCAACTGCCTTAAATGTATTCAAAAATCTATGCATACTGCTTTCTCCAATAGTGCCAAAATTATGCGATCAAATGCTCAAGATGTTAAATATTAATAGCTTCAGCATTGATAATATTGGAGATAAGATGATTGACTTAGAAATAAATGAATTTAAACCAATTATTTCAAGAATCGAGCCGCTAGATATAAAAGATTTCTATAAACAGGAAAAAAAAATGAAAGAAGAAGAAAATAATACTATTCAGATTGATGACTTTATGAAAGTTGATTTAAGGGTTGCTAGAGTTGAGGAGGCTTCTCATGTTGAAGGTGCAGATAAACTATTGGCAATAAAGCTTGATCTTGGAGATTTAGGAACAAAAAATGTCTTTGCTGGTATAAAATCCGTATATGAGCCTTCTGATTTAATAAATAAATTAGTAGTAATGGTATATAACCTAGCTCCAAGAAAAATGAAATTTGGTATTTCTGAAGGCATGATTCTTGCAGCAAGTGATTCTGAAGGTGGCATATTTGTATTATCTCCTGATTCAGGAGCACAACCAGGACAAAAAATTAAATGAAAATTGAAACAGACATTCTAGTAATTGGTGCAGGTCCAGTAGGACTGTTTACTGTCTTTGAGGCAGGTCTTTTGGGGCTTAAATGCACTCTAATTGATAACTTAGATAAAGTTGGTGGGCAATGCTCTGAGCTTTATCCAGAAAAGCCTATATATGATATACCTGGAGTTCCTACACAAACAGCACAGGAGCATGTAGATGCTTTAGTCGAGCAAATTAAACCATTTGATTATGATCTTCATCTTTCTCAAAGAGTTGAATCGATAGAATCAATTTCTGTATCAGATGATATTACTACTTGGTTGGTAAGAACCAATGAAGGAATTGAATGTACCACAAAGAATATATTTATTGCAGCTGGGGCTGGTTCATTTGAGCCAAGGCGACCTCCAAATATAGAGGATCCTGATAAATTTCTAGGTAAAGGTGTGAGTTATGCTGTTAAATCTATAGATCAATATAAAGATAAAAACTTATTTATCTTTGGTGGCGGCGATTCAGCATTGGATTGGACAGTTGAATTAGCTAAAACAGCTAAGTCTGTAAATTTAATACATAGAAGAGATCAATTTAGAGGTGCTCAACATACTGAGGCTCAAATGAGAGAACTAGTAAAATCTGGTGAAGTTAAACTTCTAACTCCTTATCAAATTGAGGAAATAAATGGTGATGATAAAGTGAATGGAGTTACTTTAAAAAACTTTGATACCAAAGAATCTGTTACTCATGAGGCAGATGAATTATTGTTTCTGTTTGGATTAAATAAGAAGTTAGGACCTATCTTAGAGTGGGAACTAGAACTTGAATCAAAAAAAATATCTGTAAACACTGAAGATTTCCAAACAAATAGAGATGGAATTTTTGCAGTTGGAGATATTAATGATTATCCAGGAAAACTAGATTTAATTTTATGTGGTTTTCATGAGACTACCTTAGCTGTCCAAAAAGCCTATCAAAGAATTTTTCCAGGTGAAAGAGTTCCATTTGGGTACACTACTTCAAATACTAAATTACAAAGAAAATTAGGAGTTGCTGAATAATTTAAACAATCGATTCTCTTATTGTATCTTGAAGACTAATTGATTTTTCGTGTGATTCAGTTAGAACTTTTCTAACCCTGTAAGCAATATTCATTAAATCTGATTCAGTCTCAACTTCACTCCTTTTCATTAAGTCTTTCGTTAAACCGATTGCTCCACCAGAATTTATTAGGATATCAGGGATGTAAATTATGCCTCTATCATGAAGGTCATTTGCTATGGATGAATCTTGAAGTTGATTATTTGCACCTCCAGCAATAATTTTACAATTTAAATTTTTTATAGATGACTTATCAAATATAGCTCCTAGTGCACAAGGTGAAAATACATCACAATCAAATGAAAACGCATCATCAATACAACAAATGTTGGGATTATCAATATTTTCAAGTTTTGATTTATCTATATCCGAAATAAAAACCTTAGCTCCGTCATTAGCTAGATGCTCTGCTAGTCTCTTTCCTACACTTCCAGCTCCTTGAATAGAAATTTTTTTATTAGTTAATGATTCTGAAAAACAAAAATCTATTGCTTCTTTTATCACATAATAAATACCTTTTGCTGTATATGGCCCAGGATCAATATTATCAAAAACAAATTCTGTATATTGCTTGACGAATCTAATATCTTCTAATGAAATACCTATATCTTCGGCAGATATGTATTGACCTTCTAAAAGATTTAAGAAATAAGCATATGATTTTAATAAATGATTTGATTTGCTGGATTCTTTAAAGATTATAGCTTTACCGCCTCCAAATGGAATTTGAGCAACATTATTTTTATGAGTCATCCCTCGAGATAAACGCAATACATCATTTAAACCTTCTTCAAATGAATCATATGCCTTGAATCTACAACCACCAATTGCAGGACCTTTTGAAGAGTCATGAATGGCTACAAGGGATTTAATACCAATCTTATCATCTTCATAATAAAAAACTTTCTCGTGATTAAACTCATGATGAGAAGAAATATCAATACCTTTAAAGTTAGTTTTAGTTATGTCTTTAAAAATCATATTAATATGCAATTATCGTTTATATTATATGTGCATGATAAGGGGCATAAATGTTAAAAGATAGATTTAGAAAATTTCTTCCCGTTATTGTTGATCTTGAGACTGGCGGTTTTGATTCAAAAAAAAATGCAATCTTAGAGATTGCAATTCAATTAATTGATGAAGAAGATTCTAAATTAATACTAGGCGATTCTCATAGATATCACATTAAACCTTTTGAGGGTCTTAAAGTTGATAAAGAAGCACTTGAGTTTCTTCGATTGGATTTAAATCATCCTTTAAGATCAGCTGTGGAAGAGGAACATGCTCTAAAAGAATCCTTCAAAATAATTAATAAACATAAATCAAAATATGAATGCTCTAGAGCAATTTTAGTGGGTCATAATGCTTTTTTTGATCATAGTTTTCTTAAGGAGGCTTGCAGTAGAAATAATATCAAAAAATCTCCATTCCACCCCTTTTCACTGATAGATACTGTAAGTTTAGGTGTTTTAGCTACACAACAAACTGTTCTCGCAAGAGTATGCAAAGAATTAGATATTTCTTACATCAACGAAGAAGCTCATAGTGCCGCTTATGATGCCGAGGTTACAGCGCAGGTCTTCTGCAAAATTATCAATGATTATGATAGCTTTATTAAACGTTAGATACTAAGAGTATCGCCCACTTCTCTGCAGACTGTCGGCAATAGATCAGTTTCTGAATTAAACTCCTTAATACTAAGAATATAACTTATAAGACCTTTTGTTCTACTGGGAGCAATGCCTGTTGGTATGAAATATTTTGATTTTAAGGCTAGTTGTGCTGATTTTGCCTGTTCTATATCCATAGAAGCTTGAACTATTCCAAAAACCTTTACTTTATCAACAGTCATAATACAGGCATCAACTCCTTGAATATCTAAGTTTTTGTTAAACATATGAGACTCATGAAATACCTTGGAATTTCCACATTCTAGTGAGTAAGCAAACGTAGTTGTATGATATGGTTTCCCAGCTTGATAAATTCTTAATCTTAGAGAACCTAAGTCATAAGATTCATTAATTTTAACTACGGTCACCTTGTTAAATCCATTTTTAATTAAAACTTTTGATGCTTCATGAGTAGTATATATATCAATATCTTTATCAAATTGATTTAAAGACTCCAAATCTAAATGATCAGAAAAATGAGCAGTAATGATTATATGAGTCACTTTATTTATTAAGTTATTTTTAACTAAGTATGGCTCCTGTAAAGCACTTCGATGTAACAGCCAGTTAAATCCTGGAAAAACTTGTTTATTTGTTAACCATGGGTCCACGGCTACTAAATCATCATGATTAGCATACACCCATGATTGATAATCATCACCTCTAATTATTTGCATGCATATATGATTTCATAAATGAGAATTAATACCATAGTAAGAATGATTATCATTAAAAAAATACCTTAAATCAGTACTTTACATATATATATAAAAGAAATATATTTGCGTATATAAATATGTTGAAGGGAGAAATATATGAAAGAATTAAAAACAAAAAAAGTATGCGATATTTTAAATGAAATTATGGAATACGAACTAGCTGGTGTTGTGCGTTATACACATTCATCTCTTATGGTAAGTGGGCCTTATAGAATACCTATAGTTACATTTTTAAAAGAACAAGCTTCAGAATCAATGATTCATGCTCAACAAGCTGGCGAGTTACTTGTAGGGTTAGATGGACACCCTAGCCTCAAAGTTGCAAAAATAGTCGAGACCCATAGGCACTCAATTAAAGATATTTTAGAAGAAGGCATGGAGCATGAGCTTCATGCATTAAGTTTATATAAAAAACTATTATCCAGTGTAGAAAATGCTTCAGTGTATCTTGAAGAATACGCGAGAAGCATGATAGGAGAAGAGGAACAGCATACCTTAGAACTAAAAGCTATGTTAAAAGACTACGGTTGAGTTTTAAGAAGTTGACTCTTTGATAATTGATTCTAGCTCACCAGCTTCATGCATCTCAGTTACAATATCACAGCCCCCAATTAACTCCCCATTTACATATAGCTGAGGGAATGTTGGCCACTCTGAGATGGTTGGAAGTGTTTGTCGAATATCTTGATTCTCTAATATATCAACATATGAAAATTCAGCTCCGCAATCAATCAATGCTTGAACAGTTTTTGCTGAGAAGCCACATTTGGGTTCATAGGGCGAACCCTTCATATAAATTAAAATTGCATTATCTTTAATCTGTTCTTTAATTTTATCTTCAATAGACATCAACTATTCCTTATCACTTTAATATATTTCATTATGGTATCGCTAAATCCAAATTTCAATGCATCAGTCATAATCGCATGCCCAATGGATACCTCATCGATAATTCCACATTCTTTTAAATGAGGTAAATTCTCTAAATTAAGATCATGGCCTGCATTTACTCCAACACCAAACTCCCTAGCTTTTGAAATGCATTCAATAATACTTTTTATTGTTTGATTATATAGATTAAGATTTTTTGTTTCTAAGAAATGAGCAAAAGGCCCTGTATAAATCTCAACTCTGTCAAAACCTAATTGTGCAGCATAATCAACTGATTTAGGATCAGAATCTATAAATAAGCTAGTCCTAGAATTTTGCTTTTTAATTTCTTCAAGAAATTTAACTAATTCATCATCTAGGTGCCCTGGCTGCCATCCATGATCTGATGTAACTTGATCAAGAGTGTCGGGAACAAGAGTAATTTGATTTGGACGAGTAATATTGCAAAGCTCTTTAAAGCCAAGAAAGTCATTCTCAGGAAGAGAAAATGGATTACCTTCTAAGTTAAATTCAAGATTATTATCTTTACAGATTTTTGAGATTTCTTTTGCATCATTACATGTTGCATGCCGATGATCAGGCCTTGGATGAAGTGTTAAGCCATCAACGCCAAGTTTAATAGCCAACATAGCGTAATCTTGTAATGAAGGACTATCATTTCCACGAGAGTTTCTGAGGAGAGCAATCTTATTTAAATTAACGCTAAGTTTCATCAGTGATGAAATATCTATCCCCTATCTTTAAAGTCATCAATGTTAATATCAAATGAATTTAAGTCCGAAGGACTGGAGATTGAAGACTCGTCCCAAAATGCTCTACCACTTGTAATTTTCCCTTCATCATTAACGATAAAATGATCAACAATTGAAATATCCATTCCAGTATTATCATTAACATTTCTAACTTCCATAGTCGCTTTCAAAATACCCTCATTAGAACAGATAACAGTATCGACATTTGTGGGCGTGATTTGCATTCCATTACCATGTCCAAAATCCCAGAATTCACAGATAGCCTCTATTCCTATGCAGGGATCAGCTCCTACTGGATCTTCAAATATTGCCTGATCATCCCACAAACTCTTAAACAAGGATTTGTCATTATTTTTATAAGCTAATACGTAATTATCAAGAGCAGATTGAACTTTTTCTTTCATTTTTATTCCTATTTTTGAATTCCTTTTTCTTTTAAAAGGACTTTTGTAAATTTATCTTTTGGATTAATTGGGGAAACACACTCCCAAATCCGGTCATATTCTGAGTGACTTATGAGCCAATTATTATCTAACTTAATATATTTATCTTCATATAATGCAGTGCCTTGAGTAACGCTATCCATATCAAAATTATAAAATATATCTTGTAAATACCATTTACCTGTTGCCTCAGTATTGGAAATTATTTTTATCTCAGGATGATGGGCAGTATGCATTGAGGCAGCTTGATTATGAAACGCATGTTTGAGACTTTCTTTTATTGTATCTTTCCCCTCCGACTCCCATCTATAAGTGCCTCCTCGATAATCAATTGTAATATTTTCAGCAAAAACATTATCAAGGAGATCAAAATCTGCCATATCAATAGCTCTAAAATACCTATGTTTAAGATTTTTAATTTCCTCAATATCAATTAATTTTTGTAATTTATCCATAAAGAAGTCACCTCAAATATGCTTGACCACCATCTATCATAATAGTTGATCCTGTTATGTAATTCATTCCATCAGATAATAAATGACAAACAGCCTCACCAATATCATCTTTACAATCACCAACCTTTCCAACGGGGATAGTTTTTAAAAATTCATTTGCCTCATCTGGATTTTCATTCATCCACCATTCCATTCCTGAAGATTTTGCAAGTGGCATAATGCAATTTACTAAAATATTATCTGATCCCCACTCAACTGCTGCAGCTCTTGATAATGAACGGATGGACTCCTTAACGGCAGCATAAGCTCCATAAGAAGCAGAATCAGGCCTTAAAGCAGAAGAACTAGCGAGATTGATTATCTTGCCATCACCTTTTAGATGCGGATAACATTCTTTCATAAATCTAAATGTTGCTAGAGGCCCCGAATTCCAGCCATTAACAAATGACTCATCGGAAACATCTAAAATATTACCTAAGGGGACTTCTTGAGCATTATTAATCAAAATATTTAAAGATTTGTAATGCGTAAGGGTTGATTCAATTGAATTATTGATTGATTTGCTGTCTTTAACATCACATTGAATTGCTATTGCTGATCCACCATTTTTATTAATTTCATCAGCAACAAGTTGAACTTTAGATAAAGTTCTTCCTACTAGACTCACATTAGCACCATATGAGGATAGAGCTTTAGCGATACCTTCTCCAACACCCTGACCAGCCCCAGTAATTAGTGCTGTTTTATTTGAAAAATCCATTGATCAAAAATTTGCGCCAGTTATATCTTTTGCAGCTAGGTATCCAAATGTCATTGCAGGCCCTAAGGTTGAGCCTGG
Source organism: uncultured SAR86 cluster bacterium (assembly GCA_902515455.1). GTDB lineage: Bacteria > Pseudomonadota > Gammaproteobacteria > Magnimaribacterales > D2472 > D2472. The sequence goes on along the minus strand of CABXUO010000015.1, from coordinate 7,518 downwards.
ACCGGGATAAGTTGGCAACAAAGCCGTAGAACAATTACCGCAAGCGTAAAGTCCAGGTATAGCATTGCCCTCTTTATTCAATACTCTTGCATGAGTATCTATAACTAAGCCTCCAGCAGTCCCCATCTCTCCAGGGTATAAAACCATGCTATAAAAGGGGCCTTTTTCTAGCGGTGCTAGACATGGATTTGGAGTAACGGATGGGTCACCATAATATCTATCATAAGCTGTATCACCCCTTTGTAAATCTAGATCCTTTCCAGATTTTGCATATTCATTAACTTTAGCTTGAGTTGCTAAAAGGCCATCTTTATCAATTCCGGCAACTTCTGCAAGCTCCTGAAGCGTTTCACCTTTTGATAGAAATGATGGAGTCCACCACTCTTTTGGTACAGCAGAATCAGGTTGCATAGAAGCTTGGAGAAGTGGACCGCAAGGACGATTTTTTCTAAAGGTACTATCAAAAATCATATAACATGGTGCGCATGGATTGCCCTCAGCATACTTATCAAACATATCATTAACAAAACTAACGTAATTCTGTGATTCATTTGAAAATCTTTCACCATTTTTATTAACTGTAAAGTTGCCTGGCATGGATTTATCTACCATAGATAACCAGCCCTTATCTTGTCCTGGAACCTTCATAACTGTTGACCACCAGCCAGTATCCATTTGATGAGTATCAGCTCCTAATTTTAAGGCTGCTTTCAAAGCATCTCCTGTATTATATGTATTTGCAGCACTCCACTCAGCTTTAGAGGGTTTAGGTAAATATTGATCTCTCAGCTCTTGATCTTTTTCAAAACCACCTGAAGCCAAAATTACACCCTTTGAGGCTTTGATATTAATTTCAGAATTATTTTTTAAGGCTTTGATACCAATAACTGATCCATTCTCGTCAATTAAGTCTGTCATAGCGGTTTCAGTCCAAATATCTACATTTCTATCTCTTAAAGACAAGACTAATCTAGCAACTCCAGCATTACCCATTGTTAATCTTCTATCTTTCCAGCCCCACTTAAGCCTCATAGGCAAATCTAATATGTATTTGGTAAATAGTTTTGCAAAGAGTGTTTTCCATCCTGGAAGAGCTCCCAAAAGCAATTGGCCCTCTACTTGGGTAAAATTCATATTAATTGGCCCCATAGTAAAAGCAGTTTGGGGATGTTGTTCTCTTAACTTACCTAGATCATTTCCCAATTGCGTTCCATAGATGGGTTCAGGCTCCATAGACCTATTACCTTCTTTGCCACCAGGATTGTCAGGAAAATAATCTGGATAGTGAGCGAGATTTCTGTACTTAACCTGAGAATTCTCATGAAGATAGTCAATCATCTTGGGCCCCTCAGAAATATATGTTTCTATCAGTTCATCCTTAATCTCCCCTTCAGGAGAGACACTATTTATGTAATCACGAGCATCTTGATCTGAATCATCGACATTCTCAGCTTTGGCATATCTATTATTTGGAATCCAAACTCCGCCTCCAGAGGTAGCAGATGTACCTCCGTATTGATCACTTTTTTCAATTACTAGTGTTTTTGCACCACCATCATGACTACACAAAGCTGAAGTTAGAGCTCCATTTCCTGATCCAACTACAACAACATCAAATTCATAATCCCATTTCATAATAACTCTTATTTTTTTAATTATAGATTGTAACTAATTCGTTATAAGTAATATTATATTTTAAAAAAAATCTTATAAGAAATTTAAGCATTAAAAGGTCACAATTTTTTTATAAATGTCTATAATTTAAACTAAATAATACTATTGAACAAAATGAAAACTGATATATGTAAAAAACTCGGTATTGAATATCCAATCTTCGCATTTACACATTGCAGAGACGTTGTTGTTGCTGTAAGCAAAGCTGGCGGTATTGGCGTTCTTGGTGCAGTTGGCTACTCTCCAGAACAATTAAAAGAGGAGCTTGATTGGATTGATGAGAACATAGGTGATTACCCATATGGAGTAGATACAGTAATACCTCAAAAGTACGAAGGCATGGATGAAAAAGATCCTGAACAATTGTTAGAGTCTTTACAAAAAATGATACCAGATGCCCATCGAGAATTCGTTGATAATTTATTATCAGAAAATGGAGTGCCTGAGGCCCCTGAAACAAATGGCCCTAAAGGTGGATTACTTGGTTGGACAGAAGCAACTGCTGAACCTCAAATTGAGGAAGCTTTAAAACATCCTAACGTTAAACTAATTGCAAATGCGCTTGGAACACCTCCCCAAGATATGATAAAAAAAATTCAAGATAAAGGTGTCTTGATAGGAGCTTTGTGTGGAAAAATTAAACAAGCAGTTGCTCACAAAGAAGCAGGACTAGATTTCATTATTGCTCAAGGCGGTGAAGGTGGTGGTCATACTGGTGAAATTGGCAGCATTGTATTATGGCCTCAAATTATTGATGCTGTTGGAGAATTGCCTGTGCTAGCTGCAGGAGGGATTGGCAATGGAAGACAGATGGCAGCAGCAATGTCCATGGGCGCTCAAGGCGTTTGGTGTGGCTCATTGTGGCTTGCTGTAGAGGAAGCTGCGGCCCAGCCTGCAGAAAAAGATTCATACTTGAATGCATCAAGCGAAGATACTATTAGAAGCAAAGCTTGGACAGGGAAACCTGCTAGGATGTTAAAAAATAAGTGGACAGAGGCTTGGGAAAATCCTAATAACCCAGACCCTCTTCCTATGCCTTTACAAGGGATGATAACTTTCGATGCGATGCGAAGAACATCTATGTATGCTGGATCAGGAAATACTCAAGATGTCTCCTTCAATGCTGCCGGACAAGTCATTGGTCAAGTTAATCAAATAGAATCTGTTAAAGATGTGGTTTACAGAATTATTAATGAATATCTTGATTCTTTGGATCGTTTAAATTCTCTTCTTCCAAAAGATTAATTTTTTTTAAATGCTAGAGGTTCTTCTTTTTGATTTGAAGAGCTTTTTTTTTAGCCTAGGAATAGTATCTGTTGCAATTATTGGGTTACTAATTTTGCCAAAGAAAGCATCTCTTTGGTTAGGTAAATTCCCAATAGCACTTGTTATTATGTTTGCGCTGATTATGTTTTCGGTAATTCAGGTATTTAATTAGAATTAAACTGGTCTGAAAAGTCTTCAACAAGATTAACAAATGCTTTAACTCCATTAATTAAGGCAGAATCATCAACATAAAAGTATGGAGAATGATTCGTTGGACTATCTTCAACTCCTGGAGCATTAACTCCTAAGAAGAAAAACAAACCTGGAACTTGTTGAGCGTAGAAAGAAAAATCTTCAGCTCCAGTCCTAGGCACTCTGGCTTGAAAAAAATCTCCATTTGCAGCTTCCATCAAAGATGAAGAAAAATCTCTAGCAAGATTCTCATCATTAACTGTTACTGGATATCCTCCGTAAACCCTAAATTCTACCTCAGCAGAAGCATGATGTGCCTCTGCTACCTTTTCAGAAATAAGCTTTATCTCATCTCTAATTTGATCTGTATAAGAATCTTTAAATGTTCTAATAGTTCCTTCTAACATAGCAGTATCGGGAATGATGTTATTTCTTGTTCCAGCTTTCATAATTCCAACTGTTACAACAGCCTGACTATCTAAAAGATTTAATCTTCTACTTACAATTGTTTGCAATGTTGTAGCAATATCTGATGAGGCGATGATTGGATCAACTCCACTCCATGGACGCGAACCATGAGTTTGCTTGCCTTGAACTTTAATTCTAAATGCTTCTGCAGAAGCCATAATTGGACCAGGCTTTGTCCAAATTTGACCATTTTTAAAATTAGCTACATGCATCCCAAAAATGGCATCTGGTTTTTCAGCCTCAAAAAGGCCTTGTTTTAACATTAATTCAGCTCCGCCTTCCTCTCCCTCCGGAGCACCCTCTTCTGCAGGTTGAAATATTAATAAAATATCGCCATTTAATTTGTCAGTATTTTGAGACAGAAAACTAGCAACTCCAAGTAAAACTGCAATATGAGCGTCATGTCCACATGCATGCATAACACCTACTTCATTACCTTGATAAGTTGTTTTTGCTTTTGATGAAAATGGTAAATTCAGTTTCTCTGTAACTGGCAATCCATCTATATCAGCTCTTAATGCTATTAATGGTCCAGCATTTTGACCTCTTATAAATGCAGTGACTCCAGTAATCCCATAGTTAAGATTAGGCTCCAATCCCATTTCAATTAATGCCTCAGCAATTGATTCCTGCGTTTTATACTCCCTATTTGAGAGCTCAGGAAATTCATGGAAATGATGCCTCCAATCAGTCACTTTGGTCATAACACCGGGAATATCAATGGCTAACTGATTTCTTAAATCTTTTGCAGATATACTCTCAAAGGCCATCAAAAGAATTAAGGATAAAAATAATTTTTTCATAGCTTAGCTTTTTTTAAAAATATTAAGAAAAATTGCGGGAGTAGAGTCCATATAATCCTTAAAGTCTGGTCGTCTATTTAATGATCTTTTATCCATCATTGAAACTGAAGCAATTGCTATCAGGGCGTACATCACAATACAGCCAATCAAAAGCCATGCAAATGAAATACTTGAAGCTATTGAAAATACAAATAAACTAAACCAGAAAAGTATTTCACCAAAATAATTAGGATGTCTTGAATAAAACCATAATCCTGTCTGCATAGTTTTTGATTCGGTCATGTTATTTCTAAAGTTATACATCTGTTGATCAGAAATAATTTGTATTATCACCGCAATGACAGATAACAAGGCAGCAACTGCATCAAGAATATTTAATGCATTACCAGGATAAGCAAGAGCAAATATCATCGGTAGTAACGCTAAATATACACATATTGTAGGTATAAGATGGATGGATCCAAAATCGACAATAAAATACTCAAACTTATTTTTAGTTTTTGCTTTCATCAAGACATAACGCCAATCTTCATGTGAAAAACCATCCCAAGATCTCATCCAATTATAGGTAAGACGAATAGCCCAAAAAAGCAAGCATGCGTGCATCAACAGAGCTCTCTGAGTATTACCTGCAGCAGCAACATCAGACCAGCACATTACAGCTAGTACTACTGGAATAACTGACCAAAAAGCGTCATACCAACTTGAATTGTTAAATATTATGCTGAGCAAATAAATGAAGATCGTAGCTTCAACATGACATATAAATACTTTAAGAGGTAATGAGAAATTATATGTAAGTTCCCAAGTAAGCATCATTGAATAAATGCAAGCTATGTATCCAATTGTTATCACGGATAGATGTAATAGTTTTGTTTTCATAGTGAATTATTTATTTTTTTTGGTTGATGATAATCATTATTTATAGGAAGCAAAGGGATTGATTGGAATTCCACTAAATCTTTAATTCTGTTAGGTAATGAATGATATAAAGTATTACGTTGAACTAAATTAAGATCTAGTTCATCAGTAATTTTAAGAACATCTTCTAAAAATAACTCTTGACCAAATGCTGCGCCGGCAGATCTAGTTATCGATTCATTCATAAGCACTCCTCCAATATCATTAATTCCTGCAGACAAAAGGAATTTTAACCCTGGAAGACCCATTTTTACCCAAGAGCCCTGAATATTATTGATTTTACCGTTAAAAAGAATTCTTGCGACAGAATGAATTAAGATAGATTCTTTAAAAGTAGGTCCTGGTCTTGCAAAACCTTTTCTATAAATAGGAGCTTCGTCAGCTACAAAAGGTAAAGGAACAAACTCTGTTATTCCATTAGTTTCCAATTGAAGGTTATTTAATTTAAGAAGATGATGAGCAACATGAGACATATTCTCAACATGACCAAACATCATTGTAGAAGTTGTGGGAAGTCCAACATAGTGAGCAGTTTTGATTATTTCAATCCATTTAGATGAAGTGAGTTTATCAGGGCATATTTTTGATCTAATATCATCATGTAAAATTTCAGCTGCAGTTCCAGGAAGAGAATTCAGCCCAGTATTTTTTAACTCTTCTAAAAATTCTTTAGCAGAAATATTTAATGTCTTTCTACCATGATCTATTTCCAGTGGAGAAAATGCGTGAATGTGTACAGAGCTAGAAACTGATCTTATAGATTTAACTATTTCAATATATGTATGGCCCGTAAATTTTGGATGAATGCCGCCCTGCAAACAAACTTCTGTTGCACCTCTACTAATAGCTTCTTGTGTTCTTCGTGCTATCTCATCATAAGAAATATTGTATGGCTTGCCTCTAAGATCATCGTGCCCTCTTCCTTTTGAAAAAGCACAAAAATTACATTTATAAGAACATATATTTGTATAGTTAATATTTCTATTTACTACAAAACTTATGTCCTTTCCAAAAACTTCCAATTTCTTATTATTTGCATAGTCAAGGATATATTGAAAATCTTTATCATTGGACTCTAATAGTCTTTGTAAATTCTTTATAGATGGGTTTGATTCAACCTCCTGAATGATCTGTTGAATATCAGAATTGCAGACATGCTTCGAATAAAATGGGATATGATCGCTTACTCCGGATTTCCAATTATCAGATCTAATTAATGACTTTGCATCAGTAATATTAAGCAATTTAGAAGCTATCAAAGGGGATGAGAACTCATTTAGATTTGTAAAATACTTTGGGTAAAGCGTCGCTCTTGCAACCAATGACTGATTAGAATGCAATGCTAATTTACTTAACTTTTCTATTTCTGGCCATGGAGCTTCCGGATTTACGTAGTCCTTAGTTACGGGAGAAATTCCTCCAAAATCATTGATACCAGATACAGTTAATTTTTTAATATGCTCAGGATTTAAATTTGGGGGTACTTGAACACTGATATCACCAGGCAAAATTAATCTTGCCATAGCAATTGTCCAAATTAGCTCATCAAATGAAGGCTCGGGGGCATTTGCCATTAATGTATTTGGTTTTGGTTTGAAATTTTGAATAATAACTTCTTGAATATGATTAAATTTTTTATGCAATTCAGAAATTTCATAAAGAGATTCCAGTCTATCTAGACGTGTCTCACCGATTCCAATCAAAATTCCAGTTGTAAATGGAACCTTTTGTTTACCAGCTTCTATTAGTGTCTGCATTCTAAATTCTGGTTCTTTATCAGGAGATCCGTAATGCGGCTGACCCTTTTCAGTGAGCTTTGATGATAATGATTCGACCATTAATCCCATTGAGCCGCTTAATGGCTTTAATTCTGAAATTTCTTCAGATGTAAGACATCCTGAATTCAAATGTGGAATTAAGGAAGTTTCTTTTAAGACAGCATCAGCACAAGCACCAAGGTATTCATTGGTTGTTTTAAAACCATTAATTTTTAACCAATCACGTGCAGCTTTGTATCTCAACTCGGGCTTATCTCCCAAGGTGAATAATGCTTCATAACAACCCTTGCTCTCACCCTCTTTTGCAATGGAAACGACTTCTTCAATGGATAAGTATGGAGATTCAACTTTTTTTGGTGTTTTGGCAAACGTGCAGTAATGACAAACATCCCTACACAAAAATGTTAATGGTATAA
>CABXUO010000014.1 GCA_902515455.1 uncultured SAR86 cluster bacterium | reverse complement strand
TGTATCCATGCCATTGATGGTAACCGGAGGTTTTAGAACAAAAGAAGGCATAGAAAATGCTTTACAGAGCAATATTTGTCAAATTGTTGGAGTGGGTCGACCTTTATGTGCAGATCCTTTTTGTATTAAAAAAATGATGAGGGGGGAGTTAGAGGAGTTACCAAGTGTTGAAAAAACTCTATCCTTGGGACCGTGGATTCTTTCTGGTACAAGCCCCATCAAATTAATTCAAGTTATCAATGCCTTTGGAGCCATGGCATGGTGTTATCAGCAAATAAAAAGAATGGCTGGGGGCTTAATGCCAGATAATGACCAGAAGTTATTTAATGCTTTACGAAAAGATACTAAAGCCGACAAGCAAGCATTTAAAGATTACTTAGAAAACAACTAATCTTTTCTTATTTCTGCAAACACACGACTACTACCGTCTTTATAGAGAATAAGAACATCATAGGGCATAAAACGATCACCGACTTCCATGCCAGGAGACCCCAAGGGCATTCCTGGGACTGACAGACCGATAGCATTAGGATGATCCTCTGAGAGAAATTGAGTTATGTATTGGCTTGGTATATGACCTTCAAAAATATAACCATCTTCTGAAACACCTGTATGACAAGATCTATATTCAGGCTTAATACCATAGGTTTTTTTTATATTTTCTAGATTCTCATGATTTTGAGTTGATGTTTTTAAACCACTCATATTTAAGTGTTCTATCCACTTACTGCAACAACCACAAGTTGGAGTCTTATGAATCAATAACATAGTTTCTGCATTAGCATTTGGTGTTAAAGATTCAGCAGACAAAACTGATGTTGAAAATATATAAAAGATTGCAAGAAGATATTTTTTTTTCATACTCAAAGATTTTCTTTCAAAAATAAGACTACGGCTTGTTGATAGATATCTCGATTTTCTTTTTTTCGGTAACCATGACCTTCATTAAGAGCATTCATATACCAAACTTTTTTACCACTTTCTCTAAGAGATTTTACAATTTGTTCGGCCTCAGTAACAGGGACTCTTGGATCATTTTCTCCCTGCACGACAAACATAGGCACATTTATTTGTTCAACATTGTTATTAGGACTTATAGTTTGAAGAAATTTTTCCATGTCGGGATCACGTTCATCTCCATATTCAACTCTTCTAAGGTCCCGCCTATAATCTTTTGTATTTTTTAAAAAAGTAACAAAATTTGAAATTCCCACTACATCAACTGCAGCTTTTAGTCGATCACTATAGTGAACAGCACTAGCTAAAACCATATAACCGCCATAGGATCCTCCAAATACAGCCACTCTGTCACTATCCAAATTTGGTTGAGTCTTAATCCAATCTAGCAATGCTCCGATATCTTTTACTGAGTCTTCTCTTTTATATCCATTATCTAATTTAAGGTAGTCCTTGCCATAACCATTACTGCCCCTAACATTTGGAGCAATTACTGCAGCACCTAAATTATTTATCCATAATTGAAACGTGCTGCTAAAACTTGGCCTTGCTTGACTCTCAGGGCCACCATGAATGTATATAATAACTGGTTGTGGACTGACAGATTTTTTAGCATAAATAAAAGCAGGAATTTTTCTGCTATCAAATGATTCATATTGAATCAATTTAGGCTTTACAAATTTGGATGTATCAAGGCCGCCGACCTCAGAGAATGTCCAACGGGTTAGCTTTTTATAGTTAAGTGTTTTAAATTCCAAATCTAGCACATATGTGTCAGATGGGCTTTGATAAGTATTTAATGTAAGCCCCAGACTCATATCATCCTTGCTAAATTGCATACCACCAACTAACCCTATGGGCAATGATGTAACTTTTTTAAAATTAAAAGAATTGGTATCAAGCAAGTAAAGCGAGCTGTATCCATTTTCATTGACTATAAATGCAGCTTTATTTCCACTGTCACTAATAGTAAATCCGTCTACATTCCAAGAAATTTCTTTTGAAATGATCGTTACTTCTGCAGTCTTAAGATTATGATAGGCAAGTTGATTAAATTCTCCATATTGATTGGTAATGAAAAAAATCCCTTTATCATCTTTGTCGAAAGACAAGACATTATTAACTGATTCATTAACCTTATCTCCTAAAATTAAAGTTTTTTCCTTTGTTTTTAAATCTAAGATATAAGCTTTAGAATTTGTTATTGAGATATAATTTTGAATAAGAAGCTTGCTATCGTCTTTCATCCAATCTGTTGCACCCCACCAGGTTCCATCTAGCGATTCAACAACTATCTCATTTTGTTCAGGGGCATCCAAATTTAAAATCCATACATCATTTGAACTCCCATTTCTTTTGTTACTTTGAAAGGCTATTTTTTTACCAGAGTTACTAATTAAAGGACCTCCATTTCTAGAAGTTCCGTCAGTAAGCAATTTTATAGATGAAGAGGATGGTTCTAATAGATAAATCTGTGCATTTTCGGTTCCACCTTTATCCATAGTAAAAACTATGAACGAATTAACTGGGTGCATCGCAACAGAGCCAATCGGCTCCTCGAAATATGTAATTTGATTTCTCATGGCTCCTGGACTTTTAACGTGGTGGAGCTGACTTACATTTCCGAATCTAGTAGAAATATAAAGCCCATCATTGTCTGTTCTAAATCCCCTAAATGCAGCCGATCTCACATTTTGAAATTTTGATAGATCATCTTTAATGGATTGGGGTATATGTGGAATACTTTCGAGTATTAAGTTGCCATTATTTACTGTTCGAATTTCTTGGCTAGATAAAATTTGATTTGCGTTAAAAAATAAAAACGTTGTTAAAAGGATTTTTCTCATATTTTTGCTCGATTTTGAAATTTATTATAAGAGAGATATATTTTTTATGGCATTATCACTGCCTTTGTCTCAAGGCATTCTTCCAAACCATGAATGCCATGTTCTCTGCCATTGCCAGAGGCTTTGTATCCTCCAAAAGGTGCGCCAGTTCCTCTTGCACCGCCATTGATGATAACTTGTCCAGCCCTAATTTTTCTTGCAACTTTATTGGCATGCTCTGGCTCACCTTGAACATATCCTGCCAGTCCGTACTCAGTATCATTTGCAATCTCAATGGCTTCCTGCTCAGAGCTATATTTGATAATTGATAAGACAGGACCGAAAATTTCTTCTTTAGCAATGGTCATGTCATTTGTGACATTTGCAAATACAGTTGGTTTAACATAGTAGCCTTTCTCATAACCTTCTGGCTTTTCAATACCGCCAGCTACCAAAGTTGCACCTTCATTGATTCCAATTTCTATCATTTTTAAGATTTTTTCATATTGAGGCTTATTAGCTATGGGTCCAATCCTAAATTCTCCTTGAGGATCTCCAACAGTCGTGTTATTTGCAGTTTGGATTGCAACCTCAACCGCCTTATCATAATTTTTTTCTGAAACCAGCATTTTTGTTGGCGCATTGCATGATTGTCCTGAATTCAAGAAACAATGCCCAGCACCTCCTTTTACTGATTTTTCTAGATCTGCCACATCATCTAAGATGATATTTGAAGATTTACCACCAAGTTCTTGATGTACTCTTTTCACAGACACCGCAGAAGCTTGAGCTACAGCTATACCAGCCTCAGTCGATCCTGTAAAAGACATCATTGCAACATCAGGATGCTTTGATAAGGCAGCACCAACTATAGGACCATATCCATTCACTACATTAAATACTCCAGCAGGCACTCCTGCTTTATCAAATATTTCTGCAAGCAGTAGTGCGCAATATGGAGAAATTTCACTGGGCTTCAATACCATCGTGCAACCTGCTGCAAGTGCAGCAGAGGCTTTTGTAGTAATTTGATTCATGGGCCAATTCCAGGGAGTAATCATTCCTATAACTCCAATTGGCTCTCTTACCAATGTGTAATCTCCTTCTTTTTTTTCAAATTCATAATCTTTTAGAGCATCTAAAGTTTCATATAAATTTTTAATACCAGTAGACGCTTGAGCTTTTTCTGAAAGCCACATTGGTGCACCCATCTCTTCTGTAATGGTTTGTACAAGATCATCATATCTATTTTCATATTCAAAAATAATATTATTTAAAAGCTCAATACGATCATTCTTTGAAGTTAATTGATATGTTTTAAAGGCTTTAGATGCAGCTAATACTGCTTTGTTGATATCATCTTTTGTTCCAGAAGTAATATGACCTATCAGCTCTTCATTTGCAGGGTTAATCACTTCAATCCTTTCCTTTGATTCTGACTCAACCCACGAGCCATCTATGTAAAAATTTAATTTATCTTTCATGATGAATCCTATTAATTAAAAGTTTTATATATTTTATTCCTAATGAACTTGAAGTTTTCTTTTCAAAGTTTTGACGCCATCTGAGAGCTTTACTTCTTTTGTTTTAAAAAATAACTCATGATTTTCTTCTAATGTATTTAAATCATATAGGTAGTTAATCATAATCCCTTTTGATTGATTGAGCCCCTTTAAAGATAAATCAGAATTTAAATTAATTCTTTCTAAAATAGCTCCATTGCCTATGTGAAACCTTGCTACGGGATCATTGGGCAATCCATCATCTCTATCTGATTCAAGAAGATAGACTAATACTTGTTTAATAAGAGCATCTTCATCTTGATAATCCTCTATGGATTTTTTATCAAGCCACTCAGAAAAACCAGGCATAGGCGAAAGGGTTACAAATTTATCTAAACCATCATTTTCTTGTTTAAGTTTATGAGCAACATTTTTAATCAAAAAATTTCCAAATGAGATTCCGGATAGTCCTTCCTGACAATTTGATATTGAATAGAAAACTGCTGTATTTATATCTTGCTCTTCGGTAATAGGCCTGTCTATTTTGATAACTTCACTTATTGAGTCTGGCATATTATTTGTCAAAGCAACCTCAACAAATATTAGAGGCTCATTAGGCATAAGAGGATGAAAAAAAGCAAAACATTTTCTGTCCGTTGGCGCTAGTCTAGCCCGCAAATCATCCCATGAATTGATTTCATGCACTGCCTCATATGCGATAATCTTTTCTAGGATATTGGCAGGAGTTGTCCAGTCTATGCTCTCTAAAACTAAGAAAGATGGATTGAACCAATACTTAAACAAAATTAGCAGACTCCTATCAAAAAAATGAAGATTGTTACTATCTTTTTTAAGAGATCTAATTCGTTCTCTCATTCGAACTAGTTTTAAAGTCCCTTCAGAAATAGTATTTAGTCTTCTAAAAAGTTCTCTCCATCCCGGTTCGGAAAGTTGAGAAATGATCTCAAGATTTTTTTGAGTTTTATTTTTCGTATATTCATTAGTAGCCCTCAACAAAGCTTTTTCATCAATATCGTACTTTTCTAGAACTGTATCGAAAAAACGGATGAATTCCTGATCATCTAATTCCTCGATTAGATTAGAAAGATGCTCTGCAAATACCAGAGAAGATACTTCACCGCTTTTAGACATAACTGATTCTAAAGCTTTATTTATATCTTTATGGAGAACCCCAAAATTACTCGAACGAAAATAGCCTTTCGTGAGAGATCGGCTCATTAATGATGAAAGTAGATTTTGAAAAAAGTTCATTTGAAATACTGAATTTATCACATTCTGACCTATATATACATTGTGTTCTGATTCTGAAGCTTGCAAATATAATGTCTTGAAGCATTTAATAATATATTTTTTTAATGACAAGAATAAATAAAAATCAGTGCATGAAAATCTTTTTTATGTAACTATTGCTGTATCAAATATCTGATATGAATTTAAAGATATTTTTTTACAGAAATCATAGGGGATTTTATTGAAAACAGACATTGAAATAGCCAGAGAAGCTATACCTAAAAGAATTGAAGAAATTGCTACTAATATTGGTATTAGCGATGAATATCTAGAGCACTATGGCAAATATAAAGGCAAAGTAAACCTTTCTATTAATGATGAAAAATTAAAGGACCAAGATAATGGTAAATTAATCTTAGTTACAGCAATATCTCCTACTCCTGCCGGAGAGGGGAAGACTACTACAAGCGTTGGTTTAGTTGATGGACTTTGCCATATTGGCAAGAATGCAATGATTTGTCTTAGAGAGCCAAGCCTCGGTCCATGTTTTGGGATGAAAGGGGGTGCAGCTGGTGGAGGCCATGCTCAAGTTATACCTATGACAGATATTAATTTGCACTTTACGGGTGATTTTCATGCTATTGGCGCAGCTCACAATTTACTTTCTGCGATAGTCGATAATCATATTCATTGGAGCAACGAGCTTGATATTGATCCTAGGAGAATTACTTGGAAAAGAGTGGTTGATATGAACGATAGATCCTTGCGTGAAATTACATGTGGGCTTGGTGGCACCGGTAATGGAATACCTAGACAAAGTGGATTTGATATTACGGTTGCGTCTGAAATTATGGCTGTATTTTGTCTTGCATCTGATGCTGATGATCTGAAAAAAAGGATAGGCAACATAGTCATCGGCTATACAAGATCTAATCAACCTGTAAAAGCAAAACAGTTAAAAGCTGATGGTGCTATAAGCGCATTGCTTCAAGACGCATTCCAACCAAATTTGGTTCAAACTCTAGAGAATAATCCAGCATTTATTCATGGGGGGCCTTTTGCAAATATTGCGCACGGTTGTAATTCAGTTGTTGCCACTAAAACAGCTTTAAAACTAGCTGATTATGTTGTTACAGAAGCAGGTTTTGGTGCAGATTTGGGAGCTGAGAAATTCTTTGATATTAAATGTAGAAAATCTGGTTTAAAACCCGATGCTGTTGTTTTAGTTGCAACAACTAAAGCACTAAAAATGCATGGTGGTATTAAAAAAGAGGAGCTCGGTTCAGAGAATGTTGATGCGGTAAAAAGCGGTTGTAAGAATCTTGAGAGGCATATAAAAAATATCAGAAAATTTGGAGTGCCCGTTATCGTAGGAATAAATGATTATGTTACTGATACAGAAAATGAACATAAGGCAATAATTGATTTTTGTAAAAATATGGGCGTAGCGTGCAAACTTTCTTCACATTGGGAAAAGGGTGGCGAGGGTGCAGCTGATCTTGCTAAAGAGGTTGCAAAATTGGCTGATTCAGGAATCTCTGAATTTAAGACTCTATATGATAATCAGATGTCGCTTTGGGATAAAACAGAGTATATAGCTCAAAATATTTATGGAGCATCTGAGATCATTGCAGATAAAAAAGTAAGAAACCAATTTAAGAAGTTAGAAGATGATGGTTTTGGTAATTATCCAATCTGTATGGCGAAGACTCAATATAGTTTTTCTACTGACCCATTACTTATGGGAGCTCCTTCAGGGCATGATGTTCCTATTAAAGAGGTAAGATTATCAGCAGGAGCTGAATTCGTTGTTGTTGTTTGTGGAGATATTATGACCATGCCAGGTCTTCCAAGAATACCTGCTGCTGAAAATATAGATGTTGATGAAAATGGATTAATTCAGGGATTATTTTAAAAATTATAAGTTTAAGAGGAGAGAAAAATGAAAATATTATGCGTCTTGTACGATGACCCCAAAGAGGGCATGCCTTCAAGCTATCCGCTAAAGGAATTGCCTAAACTTGAGAAATACCCCGATGGCATGACATTGCCTAGTCCAAAGGGAAGAGACTTTAATGCGGGCGAGCTATTAGGCTGTGTCTCTGGTGAGCTTGGTCTGAGAAAGTTTTTAGAGGATAGAGGACATACATTGGTTGTCACATCTGATAAAGATGCTGATGGTTGTACAGCAGATAAAGAATTAGTTGATGCGGATATTGTTATCTCTCAACCTTTTTGGCCTTATTATTTAACAAGAAAAAGAATGGAGAGCGCTCCTAATCTGAAGATGGCCATCACAGCAGGTATTGGTTCTGATCATGTAGATTTGCAAGCTGCCATGGATCACAAAGTTGATGTTGTTGAAGTAACTTATTGCAATTCACGATCAGTGGCAGAACATATCGTGATGATGATTCTTGCATTGGTCAGGGACTATCACAACCAACACAGAATAGTAAACGAAGGCGGCTGGCACATCGCAGACGCTGTGAAAAGATCATATGATGTAGAGGGCATGCATATAGGTACGATTGCAGCTGGGCGCATAGGTTACGATATGTTGAGGAAAATGCATCCATTTGATGTGCATCTTCATTATTTTGATAAACATAGACTAAGTTCAGACCAAGAAGAAGCACTAAACCTTACTTATCATGATTCAGTTGAATCCTTGGTTGCTGCTTGTGATGTTATAAATATTAGTTGCCCACTTCATCCTGAAACCGAACATTTATTTAACGATGATTTAATTAGCAAATGTAAGTCTGGCGCATATATTATCAACACTGCACGAGGAAAAATTTGTGATAAAGATGCCATTGTAAGAGCATTAGAGTCAGGGCAATTAAGTGGATATGCAGGAGATGTTTGGTTTCCTCAACCAGCACCCAATGATCATGTTTGGAGGACAATGCCACATCATGGCATGACGCCTCATACTTCTGGCACCTCGCTATCTGCACAAACTAGATATGCAGATGGTGTTAGAGAAATATTAGAGTGTTTTTTTGATGGAGAGGAAATCAGGAATCAGTATTTAATTGTTCAGAATGGAGATCTTGCTGGTATGGGAGCACATTCTTACACAAAAGGTACTTCAACTGGTGGGTCCGAGGAGGCAGCTAAATTTAAAAAGTAAAAGATACTTAACCACAGCATTCAAATAAGTAAATTTAGTTGTTATGAATAAATTTATAGATAAAAATAATTTTATAGCTGGTTTCGGAGCATTTTTATGTATATCTATTCTTGCATATCTTAACTCTTCTGATGAGGGTAATATATGGTTGATACCACCATTTGGCGCCAGTATGGTTTTGGTAATGGCAGCGAATGAGAGCCCTTTAGCTCATCCAAAGAATGTTTTTTTTGGTCACATCATATCGGCTTTTTCAGGAGTATTGATATTTGCAATATTTGGATATTCTTTTTTAAGTTTAGGATTAGGAGTTGGATTAGCTATATTTTTAATGATGGCAACTGATACTATTCATCCACCAGCTGGAGCAAATCCTATTGTTGCTATATTTGGTGCAAAAGGCATGACTTTTATTCTAATGCCAGTAGCAGCTGGAGCATTATTTATAGTGCTATTTGCAATTATTTATAATAAATTATTGCATAGAAAATATTTTACTTTTAAAGACTTTGGTAAATAAGAAATTTGCTTGATGCCGATCTTTAATCAATTAAGATAATTAAAATTTTTATGGAACATTTTTTAGATACAAATTTAAAAAAATTTTTGAAAGGATACTCAATTGAAGTCACCCCAAGATCAGCTGAGAATATTGAATCTTTTAAAGATATCCTGCCTCAAAATACACGAGTTTACATTGCTCATATTGGACATGAAGATATGAAGGCTATGGTTAGCACAGCAAAAAAACTTAACGATGAAGGTTTTCATGCCATGCCTCATTTTCCTGCAAGAGTTATTAAGAATGCAGCTGAATTAAATGATTGGATCTCTATGTATCAGAATGAGGCTGGAGTTGATGAAGCTCTTTTATTAGCAGGCGGACTTTCAAAACCATTTGGAGATTTTGAATCCTCTATAGAACTAATTGAATCAGGGAAATTCGATCAAGCCGGTTTTAAAAGACTTCATATTGCTGGCCATCCAGAAGGCAATAGAGACATAGATCCTAATGGAGGCGTCACTCATGTTTCACAAGCTCTTTCCTGGAAACAAGAATTTTCCAATAGAACAGATGCTTCTATGGCAATTACCACTCAATTTTGCTTTGATCCAGAGGCTGTAAAACAATGGGCTGATTACATTAAAGCAAATGGAATTGATATTCCAATACACATTGGCATTGCGGGTCCAGCAAAACTTCAAACATTAATTAAATTTTCAATTGAGTGTGGGGTAGGGGCATCAATGAAAATTCTTACAAAAAGAGCCAAAGATATCACTAAGCTTTTGTTGCCATATAAGCCTACTCAAATACTTACCGATTTAGCAAACTATAAAGCACAAGATCCATCTTTTAATATTGAACAAGTTCATTTTTTTCCTTTGGGAGGAATTAAACGAGCGGCTGAATTTGTCGAGGAATGCAGCAGTTCAAATTCCTAAAAAAGACATTTTTTTCATTATAAAAGTGACTATTTTATATAAAAAAACCATGATAGCATTCTCGTATGTTTAAGACCTCACAGCTAGTTTTTAACCCAAGAGTAAGAAAGTCACCATTCTTTCTTTCAACAATGAAGTATGGTGCTAGCGCCTTCACTATATATAACCACATGTATCTACCAATTAGCTATGAAGGAGCTATAGAAGATTACAATAAATTGCTAGATGGTGTTCAGCTGTGGGATGTTGGAGTGGAAAGACAAATCCAAATCAAAGGACCTGATGCGGAGGCACTGGCACAATTTTTGACGCCCAGAGATATTAAAAAATGTGCTGTAGGTCAAGCAATGTATGCACCTTTTTTAGATTTTGATGGCGGATTTCTAAATGACCCAGTTATGCTGAAGATAAGTGAGGATTGCTTCTGGTTTTCTATCGCTGATGGAGACTCTCTATTATGGGCTCAAGCTATAGCTGCTGGATATAAATTTGATGTAGTTGTAGATGAGCCTGATGTTTCTCCATTGCAAGTGCAGGGGCCAAATTCAGCAAAATTAATGTCTAAAGTGTTTGGAGATTGGGTTGATGATCTCGGTTTTTACAAATTTAAAGAAGTAAACCATAAGGGTATACCAATGGTTATTGCTAGAATGGGATACAGTAGAGAGTTGTGCTATGAGATCTTTCTTCAAGATCATTCTAAGGGTAATCAATTATGGGAAATTTTATGGGAAGCAGGTAAGGACTTAAATATTTCACCAGGAGGTCCTAATATTATTCTGAGACTAGAGGGAGGCATTTTGAGCTATGGAGGTGATTTTGATAGATCAAATAATCCCTTTGAAGTTGGTTTAGATTGGATGATCGACCTTAATCAAGAAGATGATTTTATTGGTAAAGAGGCTCTTCGTGAAGTTAAATTTAAAGGTCCTACAAAAAAACTAATGGGAGCTGAAATTGAGGGAGATCCTATAGATTTCTCAAATGAGGAACATTTGCCTGTAATAGTTGATGGAAAGAAAATTGGCTCTATGAATACCATGACATATTCACCGAGATTAGATAAAAATATTTCCTATGTATTTTTAGATGTTAAATATGCAAAAGTAGATCAAGAGATTGTAATTTCTTTGCCTGACAATGATCTCAAGGCTAAGGTAGTTGATATACCTTGGCTAAAGAGAGCAAGAAAAAATTAATTCACTTACCAATTTTTTATAATATTACCCATTATAAAAAATGCGCACATCACATTAATTAAGACAATAACAGTTCTTATCACTGCAATTTTATTATCATGATCCTTGGTCTTTTCATCGCTGAAAGAACCAAGAGCCATTTTCCATAGCTCCCACATTAATAATAATCTTTATTCAGCGTAATCTAGCCCCTTAGATTTTTCAACTTCCCTTTTATTTGGATTTACAGATTCTCTGAATGGCACCTCAACAATTTCGCCTTGAGCTGGAACACCAGATTCCTCAGAATATTCATCAGGCAATCTTACCAGTAATTTTGTACCAATCTCTGATGATGACCACGGTACCCATCCAAGCGCAACGTTAGTTTCTAACTCTGGTGACCACCAAGGAGATGTTACATAACCCATATCACTTCCATCTTGATCAGCAATGATCCAGAAGTCTGGAGCGTAGTCTGTTATGTTTTTCCCGCCAAAGGTCATTCCTACCATTTTCATCTTAAATGGGAAATCTCCTGCATCAATAACATCACGTTGGCGTTCAAGTTCTTCTTTGCCGATATAGTCAGATTTTTTATTTCTAGGCACTTGATAGCTTAGGTTAACTTGGAAAGGAGATGTTTCATGGTCTAAGTCTTGGCCCCAAGATAAAATCCCCGCCTGAATGCGTCGATGATGGGCAGGCGCAATTACCATTAAGCCAAATTCTTCTCCAGCTTCAAGTACCCCATTCCATACTGTTTCTGCATTTTCATGTGAATCACGAACGTATATCTCATATCCTTTCTCTCCAGTAAAACCTGTTTGACTTATTACAACATCCGCACCCCCTATTTTGGTCTCCATCAGACCATAATATGGAACATCCCTGAGCTCTTCTCCAGCTAGTTTTGCCATAAGATCTTCAGAAAGAGGACCTTGAATTTGAAGAGGGCAGACATCAATTTCGTCTATCTCAACATCATATTTTTTTGTTACATTCACTCCTTGCAACCAAAATAATAAGTCACTGTCTGAAAGAGAGAACCAAAATTCATCCTCAGATAATCTTAGTAAGACTGGATCATTTAAAACCCCACCTTTCTCATTACATAAAATTGCATATTTTCCATTACCGGGAACTATTTTTGTTGCATCTCTGGTAATAACATAGTCTGTAAAGGCCTCCGCGTCAGGACCTTTAACTCTTATTTGTCTTTCAACTGCAACGTTCCACATGGTAACTCTATTTACCAGCGCATCGTACTCGACCATTGCTCCACCATCCTCAGGCTTTACATATCCTCGGGGATGATAAATTCGGTTATATACGGTTGCTCTCCAGCATCCAGCCTCATGAGATAAATGCCAAAAAGGCGATTTTCTTACTCGAGTAGAAATCAATAGTTCAGTTGGCGTTCTTCCACTTTGCCTAAGATTTATTGGTACCACTCGATCACTTTGATCAACGCTAGGATGGTTTGGATGTTTCATTTTGTTTCCCCCTTTAATGAATATTATATTGTAAATTATTTATGTTCGAACTTTCTCATTTTTTGGATCATATAGAGATCCCTTGCCAACTATTTGCACTGTCATTGGATATACACCATCACCGTTTTCATTGAAATATTCCAATGATAGTGATTTACCAACTTCAGCAATGTTATTAGGCAAATATCCCATGACAACAAATTTTTTAATCGATGGACAATAAGACATTCCAGTTGTGTAAGACCTTCTACCTTTACTATCGATAGGTACTTCCCCTGTCGCTGGATCAATAATTGGAGAGATGCCAACTGGATATCTTGGAGCACCTGAAACGTTTAAATTATCTAATGTCATGGTGCAAAGAATAGCGCATGGTTCGTTTTCGCGATGAGATAAGTGAGCAGCCTTACCGTGAAAATCTGCTTCTTTTACAAGGGGTCGTTGGATTGCTGCTTCAATGGCAGTGTATTCTGTTTCAAGATCAGCGCCTTGAAGTCTAAAGCTTTTTTCGAGACGTCTGCTATTTGCATATGTTTCTATTCCTACTGGCACCACTCCGACTTCAAGAAGTGAATCATATAATGCCAAACCATCATCTTTATCGTTATTAAAGTATATTTCCCATCCACTCTCACCAACATATGAAATTCTAGCTGCCCAAACATCAACTTTTTTACCACCAGATAAATTAAGAGTTAAATTTTTTGAGGTGACGAAAGAAAAATTTTTAATATCAATTTCATTCGGATCTATAAAATTACTTAATGCATTTACTGCTTTTGGCCCCCATAAACCTAGAGTTGCAATATCATGAGTTCTAATATTTATGTCTGCATTTAATCCATTGTCATCTCTGTAGTTACGCAGCATTACCCAATCACGATTCCCATCAGCACCACCAGTCACAACTCTGTAACTATCATTTCCTAAACGAGAAATGGTTAGATCAGCATGCACTCCACCATCTTCATCAAGAAAGTTCGTATAGATAACTTTACCTTCAGGAGTATTGCCTCCAACTTTTGCTACTGACAGGTATTCCAACATGCGCTCGGCATCAGGACCTTTTATATCCATAATGGGGAAGTGAGATAGGTTAATCATGCCCACAGAATCACTCATGGCCAGATGCTCAGCGTTAGCAACATCATAGGGCACATGACGAGTATCCCATTCGTTTTCTCTTATTGGTACATCTTTTATAAATTGTTCAAGTTTTTCCCTATTGGTTGTATAAGCAAGCGCTCTTTCCCAACCTGCAACCTCATTTTCAAAATGACCACCAAGCTCTTTTTCTCTTTCATAGAATGGGCTTACAAACATTTCTCTTTGAGTAATATATGGTTCTCTAGGATGAACAGCAGGTGTATAAATAGTTTGAGAGTTCTCAAATGCTCTTGTTTTAACAAATTCTTTCTCTTTTTGATGCGGATAGAATCTTGATATATCGAAAGAATGCATATCTACTTGAGTTTTTCCATTAACCATGGCTTCAGCACATAGTCTGGCGCAACCAGGCCCGTCTTTAACCCAAACAGCTTCACACAACCAAAATCCTCTAACCTCAGGACTTTCACCAATTAAAGAGCCCGCGTCAGCTGTCACAGATAGAAGTCCATTAAATGAACTTTTTTCATCCCAGCCTAATTCACTGAGTATTGGAGTTGTTTCAAAAGCTTTTTCAAGAGGCTCCGCGATTTCTTCAAGTTCTAAATATCTCATAGAATCAGACAACATAGTTTTATCAGGATTTCCTATATCTGCTGGATCAACTAACCGAGGATTTTTATCCTCATAAAATCCCCATTCGAGCATGCCACCATGAAATTTTCCGGTATCTCTAACGTAAGCTGAATTTCCTTGATCTCTAAGTAGAGGATAAACAAGCATTTCTTCCGTATCTTGAATCTCTTCATATGGTCCAAAAAATAACAGTGGATGCTCCACAGGCATTAACGGAACTCCCACACCAGCCATATCACCCATTAGAGGTCCCCAGATTCCTGAAGCAATTACAACTTTATTTGTTTTGATTGTCCCTCTATCGGTTTTGACAGCAACAATTTTCCCATTTTCTGTTTCAAATCCTGTGGCCGGAGTATTTGTAAATGTTTTCAGTGCTCCTTTTTCTTTGGCAGTTTCTACTGCAAAGTTAACTACTTCCTGTGATCGAGGAACTACTAACCCAGCGTCTGGATCCCACATAGCTCCAATCATGGAGTCTTCTTCAAGCAAGGGAAATTTTTCAACCGCTTCGGCTGCTGATATTAATCTAACATTTGTACCAAATGCTTTTCCTGATGCAACTTTTCTTTTGAGCTCTTCCCATCTTGCTTCATCACCTTTCCGACAAATCTCGAGACCACCTTTTTTTAAAAAAAAGCCATTGTCTTCGTAGAACTTTCTACTAAAGTTTGTTGTCCAACAACCCAACTTATCGTGGGTAGTGTTGTATACAAAATCTGACGCATGTGCAGTGGAAGCAATATCAGAAGGAATGATTGTTGATTTTTCTAATCCTACAATATCTTTTTGACCTAATTCTGTCAGCCAATATGCCAACATAGATCCAACTATGCCACCAACTCCTACGATTACTACTTCAGCATCTGTGGGAAATTTAGAAGATTCCATAATACCTCATTATAATTTTTCATAGCCAAGAATATAGCTACAATATAAACCCTGTATATATGTCTGTCTATCGAAAAATTTCTCAATTTATGTATAAAAAATAAGCAATTTTTTTACATAATTAATTTAAATATTTTGAGTATTTAAGGCTCTTTTTTTTACTTGAAATACAGGAAATTAATCAGGATTTTCGTTACTCCCACGATCGATTAATTCTGATATTTTCTTCAAAATTACCAAGTGGTTTATTGATAGCTTTTGTTAGTTCATCTAATACATCAGTAATAAAATCATGTGGATCAATATGACCTGCTTCAGGTGCAAAAACTCCTGATTTATTTATTTTTCCTTCAGCAAGCATTTTAATTCCACAGGCCAATGGAATCCCTGTAATTTCTCCCATACCAATTGCATCATAGTGATTAGTTGATGCTGAATTTCTTTGCTCATTTGATAGACAGACTCCTACACTTGCAGGAACACCATTTTTTAGACCATCTGCATAACCATACATTACAGGAAGGTGGTTGGAAGATAAATTTCTTTCAGAGGATCCTTGATTTTCCAACCATGCAAATACATTAGCTGCTTTATTTTTGCTAAGCAAACCAACATTAACAAGCTCTGCAATAGCCTTTAAGACAAATGAGCCAATGCTTCCTCCATGAGCAAGATTAATTGAATCTTTGAGATCTTTAAAATAATGCGGAAAGGTTAATGCTTCGGGATGGCCAATTATATTCCCGGTAAAGGATGTTAGACCTGGATAATTTACATCTATACCTTTGAGAGGCTTAACCATTTTATAAGTGCTATCTTGATATATTTTTACTTTACCTGTGATTTGTTCTACTGCATGCACCATCGCCGCATTCACAGATTGTTTTTTTGCGGTCTCATCTATAGATGTTCCTCCGGCATCCCATCCAGTGAAGACCTTACTAACGCTGTCTAATTCACGAATAGCAATCAATGCCATCAGGTTAGTTAACCCTGGACTAGCTCCAAGACCAATGGTGGCAGATATCCCAGCTGATTTTGCTGCAGAATCGAGATTTAGCATATCAAGCGTTGGCTCCCAGTCATCACAAATATCTACATAGTTACATCCTGAGGAAATAGCTGTGCTTAAGATGGGTGTTCCAAACTTAAAAAATGGACCACAGGTATTAACAACAATATCAACACCTTTCATTGAATTTTTAAGAGCTTTGCTATCTGTTACATCGAGTTGAATAGCGCTTACTTTATTATTTAAAGTGGATGCAAATGAATTTGCGGCCTCTTTATTAATATCTGCTATTACAATTTCGTCTACAGCGTTGAAATTCTGCGTTGCTCTCATAGCGTAGCGCGCCATACTTCCTGATCCGCCGATTGCTAAAATTCGCATGCTTTACTCTAGATTAACTTCCTTTATTATTTGAAGATAATATATGAAACTTAAAGAAATATGCAAAAGGATATAGATATTATTATATATGGAGCAACTGGATTTACGGGTCAGCTCTGCGTGAAATATTTTAAGTCACTTAATACATCTGTGAAATGGGCAATTGCAGGGAGAGATGAAGAGAAACTTCAACAAGTAGCTGAAGATAATTCTGTAGACGTTGAGATTCTAATTGCAGATTCAGATAACGAAGCTGAATTAGATGTACTTACTTCAAGGGCAAAGGTCATTTTATCTACCACGGGACCATTTCATAGATATGGCTCTAAACTTGTCGCATCTTGCATCATGAACAGCTCACATTATGTAGATATAACAGGAGAAAATTTTTGGGTAAAAGGAATTATTGCCAAACATCATGAAGAAGCATCTGCAAGAGGCATCAGAATTATTCCTTCGTGTGGCTATGATTCTATCCCATCAGATTTAGGAGTCTTTTATGCAGCAAAAACTCTAAATAAGCCCATTAAAAGAATTGAATCATTTCACTCGTGGAAAGGAGGAGCTTCAGGGGGCACTCTTGAAACCATGTTTTCAATGGGTGACCTAGATCTTGGTAATGATTTACTAGATCCGTTTTTATTAAACCCGAAAGATTCATATTCTCAAGACCAACTAGACTTGAGTAGCGATAAAGTTGGAATTGCACAGAAGCGAGAAATCAATGCTTGGTCGGGGCCATTTATTATGGCAAATGCCAATACCAGAGTAGTTAGACGCACCGAAGCATTATTAAGTTTAAGACAAGAATCCTATGGAACAAATTTTACATACCAAGAGCATGCTTATCATAAATCTTGGTGGAGCGCATTCAAATCTATAATTATTACAGGAATATCAGTCTTAATTTTAATGTCACCGCTCAAGAGAGCAGTAAAACCATTTTTACCAAAACCTGGAGAGGGTCCCTCGGAAGATGTCCAAGAAAATGGATGGTTTGATTGTAAGTATATAGTTGAAGCAGAGGATGGTAAGAAATCAGTCTTTAATATGCATGCAAAAGGAGATCCTGGTTACAAAGTTACCTCAAAGCTAGTATCTGAATGTGCATTATGTCTAATTCAGGACATTGACAATCTTCCTGGAGGAAAAGAGTATGGAGGAGTCTTGACTAGCGCTTCTGGGCTGGGAGAAGTGTTAATTACAAGACTTATGAATGCAGGAATTTCTTTTGAGGGGCCGCTTTAAAAAACTGATATTTACTTTTGAAAGCGTTTATACCATTCAGTTAAGTATCCATAAGTTCTAAACCAGTTAGAAGGTTTTGAGCTTGTTCCATGCCATTCCTTATTCATTCTAATTAATGCAGTCTCAACTCCTGCTTCTTTAAGAGCAACATACATTTCTTCTGTTTGTGGCATTGGCGTCCTTATGTCTAGAACGCCAGTCATAAACAGAGTTGGAGTTTTAATGTATCCGGTTCTCATAATTGGAGAGCGATCTAACCAATTTGACGGATCTTCCCAGAACGGCTTATCAAACCACTCAAATGTCCATGCAGGAATATCAGTTGTACCAACCATTGAGATCCAATTTGTTACAGGACATAGAGATGCAGCTGCAGCGAATCTATCATCATGACCAACCACCCAAGCTGTCAAAACACCGCCACCACTGCAACCTTGAACATACATCTTTGATTCATCAATAAATCCTTTTTCAGTTAGATGATCAACACCTGCAAGTAAATCTGACAAGTCTCCAGCACCTGGATAATCATTATCTATGATATTTGCAAATTCACTTCCATACCCGGTGCTACCTCTAGGATTTGTATATAAAACCACATATCCATCGCTTGCAAACTGATGCCATGAATAATTAAATGCAGGTCTGTACATTGCATGAGGACCTCCATGAATTACTAGAATAAGAGGGTATTTTTTAGATTTATCAAAATCAGGAGGTGTGATGTACCAGCCTTGGATATCCATATTATCTGGAGATTTATAGTTAATCTCATTTGTGACCCCCAGTTCATATTGACTAAGAATTAGTTCATTATGCTGCGTAAGAGTTTCTAATTTTGAATTAGCAATCAAGCCAACTTCACCTGGCCTATTTGGATTCATGTAAACCCCATATAAAGAGTCTTGATAAGTTGATGATAAATAAAATTGATCTTTAAAACCTGGAATAACTTCAGATAATTTTGAGTTTAAAATATTCAGACGCATAACTCTTGCAGATCCACGATGGTCATGATCAAAAACTATCTCATTTGCATTCAACCAAAATAGATTTTTTGGAGAGGCGCTGAGGTTTTTAGTTAACAACTTATTTTTTTTACGAGCGATATCTCTCAAGTAAATATCTGTTGCTACTGAGGAATAATTTTTGCTTGGATGACCTGTAAAAACAATTTTATTTCCATCTGGTGATGCTTTTGGAGTCGAAAAAACTCCTTTAGGATTTGTAATTTTTTCTAACTTTTTTGTTTTCACATCCAGTATAAAAACTGACAATTGTTTCCAAGGAGTTACCAAATCATCTAATGAGTCATTTCCAGTAAATAGAACTTGGGAGTCATTTAGCCATTGTAAATCGTCGACATAATCTAGCCCCCAGTTAGAAATTTTTATTGCAGATCCTCCACTAGAGTCTACAAGATATAAATGATTCTCTCCGCTTTCTAGTTCGCCAACTCCATCTGATCTCCAATGCATTGAGGTTACAACTGTTGGATCATCAGTCCAGTCATATTCAATGCCTTCATCTTTCCCGGGTATTTCAATAACCCATTCTTTTTCATATTCATTAAATGAAGAAAATGAAAAAAATTCACCATTTTTTGACCAAGCATAATCTTCCACACCATCACTAAAGTTAGTGATTTTAGATTCTGATTGATTATGCAAATACTTAATATATATCTGAGGGACCTCATTTTCGTCTTCTTTTATGAAAGCAATTTTTAGGCTGTCGGGCGACCATTTTGGATTAGATCCATCTAACAAAAATCTTTTATTGGAACCATTGCTATCCATGATCCAAAGCTCAGTGATGTAATCATCATTCTTTTTATCAATGTATCTTTTTGCAAAGATGACATTTTTACCATCAGGACTTACCAATGGACTTCTTACAGATTGAATATCCCAGTAACTCTCAATAAGTAAGTTGTTTGCTGATAAATTAAAAGATCCCAATAAAAATAGAATTACAAAGATATTACGGACATTCATTTTTAACCCCCTAAAACATATAGGCTATAGAAAATATTTGTAAATTAAAAGTTTTACTATAGTTTATATTTTGATAAAAAAATTTTAATGTATTTTTTTTGTTTAAAATTTATTTTATTATTAGCTTTGTGTATAAATTAATTTTTATAATTTTTATTTCAATGAATATCTCTTCTAGTCAGCTTGATGATCCTGACACATGGCGACCAATTACAGATCAAGTAATGGGAGGCATTTCTAATTTATCAATCACACATTCGGATGGTGTGTTTGCAATGAAAGGCGAAGTCTCAACTGAAAATAATGGAGGTTTTGTAAGACTTTCTAATAGGATTGATATAAATAATAATGACTTTAAAGGTATTAAGTTTAAAGCTAAAGGTAATAATGAATCCTATGAAGTGCACGTTACTCTTAAGGGACTAAAAATACCTCCTTGGTCATACTTCAGTAAGTCATTTGATGTTACAAATGAGTGGAGAGACTACAAAATCAACTTTAAGGATTTAAAAGCAAGCTCTGGATTTTCTGCCTCTTCAATGAAGGCTAGAAACATTAGGGATATAAGCATTGCTGGTTATGGCAGAGATTTTGTTGTAGATTTAAAAGTTAAAGATATCAGTCTATATACTGACTAATTTTGATCAGATTTTTCATTTATTTCTTTTAAATATTTCTCATAATCCTCCCAATCATGGGGAGTTCCAGCTCTGGGTTTCGCCATTTCACTGGCACGTTTTAAAGCTTTTGATGATAACTTGCTAGGATTATCTTTGTAAAATTTACTAAAAGTTTTTTTGATCAAGTTTTTCATTTATCGGTTAAGAATCTTTACAAGCTTTTTTAAAAATCGTTTGAGAGTCTTGACAGCATCTTTCTCAGTGGTGACCTCTATAACCTCAGATTGAGAGTAGCCATCCCAAAAATAAATTTTAAAGCAACTCTCATTTTTTATTAATTCTAAAGATGCAGAATCTACATTATCTTCTTCAATTAAATGAATATTTATTTTATCCGCATCCAATTTATAGCTGACATTTTTACAATCATTGAAATATGATTTAAGAAGGTTTTCAACTCTCCTACTAAAGCTATATGGCTCCATAGGTATTCAATTATTTTCTTTGAAGTAAATATACAAAATGTTAAAAACTAATCTGAAGAAATGGAATCTCTCAAACGTTTAATTTTCTCTAAGCTTACTTGATCTTTAAAACTCATAATGATTGCAGCCAAAGAGAGAACTAGTATTGCTCCAGCCTCACCGAGTACTACCAATGCGTCCATTTCTTTACTTTGCATAACTATAAGCCTGCATAATGCAGTAATTGCGATAATAATTGGGAGCGTTACTGGAATTCTATTTGTGCTATAAAAAGCTCCAACCATCCCGATAATTTCTGCATAGATAAATAACATAAATAGATCAGGCAAAGTGATGCTGCGAGCAAGAAACATTTCGTAGATATACAATGCAGAAGCTATACATGTCGCTATACCTATAATAGCCAAAAGTAACTTTTCACTTGCAATAGTGGTCCAGTGAAGACTTTTTGTAAGTTTAGATTCTTTATTCATAAAATCATCATAACAAATAGATAATAAATCAAAAAATTTTTTTTATTCAAACGCAATCATCCGGTAACTTTATACTTATTAGGAAGAGGGTATAGAAGGATTTAATACTCTGCCATGAGTGGATAAGGTCTTAAAAAACCAGTTTTAACTTTTGCTTCCAAATTTGAATTATTAATTGGGATAAAATCTGGCGCAATATCCTTTTCTACCCAGTTCTCTATTACAGTAAGCATACTCATTTGATCAGGAATCCTAGATTCAATTTCCCAACAATGACCCATGCCAGGAACTAAAAATAATCTAAAAGAGGCATCTAATTGATCGCCGTATAATCCTTTTACAGAATTGAAATAATCAATTGTTTGTTGAGGGAGGACTAAGGGATCTGCAAGCCCTGCCCACATTAATAACTTTCCATTTGATGAGAAGAAATTTTTTAGATTTGGATCTGTTGCATCTAGTAACTCTTTTTGCAGATTTAATTTTTCTAGATCATTATCAAAGTTAAAGTCTACAGCCCTAAAATTATCTGCAAAATTAAATCCAAAATTAGGTAAAAATCCATCTGCTAAAAGCGTACCTGGTCTTGGTTTTTCAGATGTGCCTAGATACCAATGACCAAGATATCTCTCGCTTCCTGGATTGATGCCATAAAATAATTTTTTCCCCTCAGAATCAGTTGGACCCGTATATAATTTTAATAATGTATTCCTTTCTTTGTCAGTTAAACATCTTACCTTGACTGATTCAGTACATATTTCGATGTCCTCAAAAGTTAAATTACAGTCCTTAACATTTTGAATTACATGATCATCAAAACCATCCAAACCATCACATTTTTGTAACACATATTCTTCTAACCATATAAGTTTTGAATTAAATTTATTTGTTAATATTTCTTTTTTTCTTTCATCAAGATTTGCTTGGAGAAGCCATGGCCCAAAAATTCCCGCATTTTCTGTTAGATTAAGAATGGGACAACCAGAAATAATTCCATCGAATAGATCTGGATAAATTTGCGCTGCTTTTGCAGCTAACCTACCTCCATTAGAGCAACCTGAAAAGTAAGAAAAATTAGGCTCTAAATTGTAGTATTTTTTTATTAGTTGATGTCCTGCATCGTAGGTAAACTTTATTACCGAATAGGCATAAACCTCCCTTGCCGAAGGATTATTTTTGGCCCAACTAGCATCGCCGAGATGTTTTCCTTCATGACCACCATTTGTTGTAATTACTGCATATCCTTTTCGAAGCGCATGATTGATAGCATTTGATTGTGAGGTTCTATCAGGCTCTATTAGCCCACAAAACCCTCCACAACCAGCTTGAAAAAATTTACCATTCCAATTTTTGTTTGGAAGCCTTGCCTCAAAACCAATATTTGGTTCGATGATACCTCTAACTTTGCAAAATGATGGCAAATCTTTTTCTTTTTTTATTAACCTTGATTCGCTGACATAAACATTTTCAAAATTTTTTTTTAAAAAATCATCACAGTCTTTTGTTAGAACAGGTGAAGCAATGATAGAAAGAAGGAGAAGCTGAAAAAACCTCATTAAAAGATGCGAATACCAGCCCTGGATTTAAACAGGACTGGTATTAAATTATCTAAAAATTATATTCTAATTTTGCAGTAATATTTTTAGGTCTTGCATAGATAGCATCGTAAGCTATTCCATCCAATGCCCCACCTGAAGCAAGTCTTACAAAAGTTCTTGCAAGTGGAATAGTTCCTCCAATTACCTTGATTCTTTCATCAGTTAAGTTTTCACCTATTAATGATAATCTCCATTTACCATCTGGACTCTCAAGACCAAGAAGCATGCCAACTTTTGTATAACCACCTTCACTAATATTCTTATCAAGATTAGTTGTGATGAAGTACTCTGATGAGTAATCGAAGCCTAGATTTGCATCAAAGACCCAGCTATTTGAAAGAACAGTGTCAAACGCAAATCCTACATTTGCAGTTTCTTCCGGGGCTAGAATTACAGTCATACCTGAGCGATCACAATAAATACCATTAGTTGGAGCTTCACCATATGCACACTGACTGTCTTTCCAATTTGTAAATTTATAGTCAAGGCTTGCTACAGAGGCATAAAATTCAAGACCATCATTTATTAAATATCTACCTTGCATTTCAATACCATCCAATTCAGAAGCTGAAGCGTTCCCAACCACAAATCCTAAAACGCCGTCAAATACTTGAGTTTGAAGGTCATCATACTCAGTGGTGAAATAAGTTAAATCGAATGAAGCTCTGTCTGTCTTCATCTTATATCCTAATTCAATATTAGTTGCTTTTTCCTCCTCAAACTCCCATGATCCTGGATTTCCACTCAGAAAAGGAGTGCCTGGTATAGAGTTACCTCGAATATCAAAACCACCAGCTTTTGACCCTTCAGTATATGAAGCATAAATTTTAGAACTATCAGACATGTCATAACTTAATCTGACCATTGGATCAAAAGAGCTTTCGCTTCTACTGCTTGCAATACTATGGGGCCCTACATTAAGGACTCCGCCCCATAAAATAGGTAGTAATGGAGACCCTTCTAAGGCTGATCCTGTACCATCAAGAGTTACAGCCCTGCTTCCATCTTTATCTTCATTGGAATATCTAGCTCCAAGAGTCAATATCCAATTATCATCAAGTCTTACATCAGCTTGCCCAAAGACGGAGTACATGTCAGATGATTGAGCATAAATCCTGTCCCAATTTGTACCTACCAATAGTGAAACTGGAGG
The DNA here is from genome assembly GCA_902515455.1 of uncultured SAR86 cluster bacterium. GTDB lineage: Bacteria > Pseudomonadota > Gammaproteobacteria > Magnimaribacterales > D2472 > D2472. The sequence continues at coordinate 5,180 of CABXUO010000014.1, read as the reverse complement.
ACCAGCAAGAGCTAAAAATGATCCGAGTGGGACATAGTCAGTTACATCAACATCCGCCGTTTGATAGTATGCTCCAACAATGTAATCAATGTTTTCTCCACCAGGAGAGGTATAACGAATTTCCAATGAATCTTGCTCATATTTTTCGGTTTGGTTAGTTCCATCAAGAATCTCTAAGCCTACATAATCTACATCCAAGACTTCATATGAGTCATACTCAACATGACCAAGTATAGTTGTAAGTATGCCGCCATTGTCCATTGGATAATTAGCTGTAAGCACAATATTGTCCATTGTATTTTGACTAAAAGTGTCACCGCTAGCTCGTACCCAATTTTCTTCTGTTTCAACCGCTATAGGGCCAGCAAAAACAAGACTATATCCATCTTGTGGTGCAAGTGCTTCCATAGCATAGCCAACAGAATCAAAATCTGCTGTTTCAACCTTTAAGTTATAATCTACCTCTCCAGATGTCCAAGCTAATTGACCTCTGATATAAGTTTCGTCTCTTTGTGGCTCAACTCTTTGCATTCTTGTATTAGTAATCCAACCATCCATCTCTCTTGTGGATACCGTTAGCCTTCCCAATACATCGTCAGAAAGGGCGCCCGAAAGAACTAAAAGTGATTGCGATTCTTCATGCTCAGATTCATATGAGGTAGAAAATTTACCCTCAAATTCTTCGGTTGGTTTAGCAGAAGTAATACTTACAACCCCCCCGATAGCATTTTTACCAAAAAGAGTTGGCTGCGGGCCTCGTAAAACTTCGACTCTTTCTAAATCAACAAGAGGAGTTCTAGCTAATTGGCTTCGAGGATAGGAGATTCCATCAAAATTCATCGGCACTGATTGCTCAAAACCTTTGTTTGAACCTGATCTAACACCTCGAATAGAGATTGAGGTATCAATTTGACTTTCAGCAACTGTAAAATTTGGAATTGAAGCAGAGAGCGAAGTTAGATTATCAATACTTCTATCCTCAATATCTTCGCCTGCAACTGCTGATACAGAAATAGGGACATCTTGTAGGCTTTGCTCTCTAATTTGAGCCGTTACTACTACTTCTTCAAGAACCTGCGTAAAAGCATTAGGTGTTGAAACCATTAATACTGTTATAAATATAGCGTTTAATAAATGTGAATTTTTCATACTTCCCCCTAGAGAAAATCTATAAAATTTATGATAACCAATTAAGGGGGTTTAGACTAGCTGAAATTATGCTCTTATTGCGTCAATCATAACTTTAACTTTCTCAGGTTTAATATCTGGAGTAATGCCGTGACCCAGATTAAAAATAAATCCTGGATATTCACTCATAATTGCACAAATTTTTTGAGTTTCACTCCAAATTAGATCATCGGATTCAACTAGAATTCTTGGATCAAGATTGCCTTGAATCGCATATTTGCTTTTGAGTTTAAATGAGATTTTCTCGATATTTTCTTGCCAATGAAGACTCATGCAAGCCAGACCATCAAAGATTAAATCAACAACTTCTTTCTTTGGCGCCTTTTCAAAAAGAATTATTGGAATATTTTCAGTCACAGGATCAGCTTTTAGTAACTGAGAAAGTTTTCTTGTGTATTGTAATGAATATATTTCTAAGTCAGATTTAGATAGTAGATCTGCCCATGAATCAAAAATCTGAATAGCATTAACACCGCTTAAAACTTGTTGCCTTAAATATTCGAAACAAGCTTGGCTAAGAATTTCTAAAAATTTTTGAAGCTCTGCCGGATGATCTTTCATAAAACTTTTTGTTTTATTAAAATCTTTTGACCCCTTGCCTTCAATTGAATATGCTGCCAAAGTCCATGGGCTTCCACAAAAACCAATTAAAGGTAAATCTTTTGGTAATAAACTCTTAGTTTCTTCAACTGCTTTGAATACATAGCCAAGAGCATTAACATCAAACGAATCTAGACGGTTAATATCTTCAGCAGATGAAATTGGATTGCTAAATTTTGGACCTTCTCCTTCGTGGAATGAGAGTCCAAGATTAAAAGCATCAGGTATTGTTAAGATATCTGAGAAGAGAATTGAAGCATCCAAACCATATCTGTCAATCGGTTGCAAAGCGAGTTCCGCACAGATCTTTGGCTGTTTGCACATATCAAGAAAATTGCTGTAATTTTTTCTAATTTCTTGATATTCAGGCAGGTATCTTCCTGCTTGACGCATAAACCAAACTGGGGGAATAGCGTTTGATTTTAAGTTTAAAGCTCTTAAAAATTTTGAATCTTTCATTTAAGAAACAAATTGTATGATACTTTTAGCTGCTTCTCTTCCTTCCCAAATAGCTGTAACAACTAAATCAGAGCCTCTAACCATATCCCCGCCTGCAAATATTTTTGGGTTAGATGATTGAAATTTTAAGTTTTGCTCTTCTGGGGCTACCACCAATCCAGCCTCATCTGTTTGAATTGTAAAATCTTTAAACCAATAAGCTGGGTTAGCCCTAAATCCAAATGCAATAACAACCTCATCGGCAGGGAAGATCTTTTCACTTCCTTGAATTGGGACCGGCACCTGTCTGCCATTTTGGTCAGGCTCTCCAAGTTTTGTTTGGATTGTTTTTACTCCTTCAACATGATCTCTTCCAACAATCTCTATTGGTTGAATGTTAAATTCAAATTGCACTCCTTCTTCTTTTGCATTCACCACCTCTCTTCTTGAGCCAGGCATATTTTTTTCATCTCTTCTGTAAAGACAAGTAACAGATTTTGCACCCTGTCTGATCGCGGTTCTATTGCAATCCATGGCAGTATCTCCACCTCCCAAGATAACAACATTTTTATTTTTAAAATTTATATACTCGGATTCTTTTTGTTTAAATTTAAGAAGATGGTTTGTATTACCGATCAAGTAGTCAATTGCTTTGTGTACTTGGGGCAAATCTTCTCCCTGAAAGCCTCCTTCGAGAGAAGTATAGGTTCCCATACCGAGGAAAATAGCATCATATTTGTTAAATAATTTTTTTAAGGCAACATCCTTCCCAATTTCTTTGTTTAAGTGAAATTTGATACCCATTTCCTCAAGAATTTTCCTTCTTCTGCGCACAACACTCTTTTCTAATTTAAATTCCGGAATCCCAAAAGTCAGTAGGCCTCCTATTTCTGGTTGTTTATCAAAAACATCACAATGAATTCCTGCTCTAATTAAAATATCTGCACAACCTATACCAGCTGGACCAGCTCCAATTATTGCTACTTTCTTATTAGTCCAAATTCTATTGCTTAGGTCAGGCTTCCATCCCATATCAATAGCTTTATCAGTGATAAATTTTTCAATGTTACCTATGCTTACTGCACCAAAGCCATCATTGAGTGTACAGGCTCCCTCACACAGGCGATCTTGAGGACAAACTCTGCCACACATTTCTGGCAGTGAATTAGTTTGATGGCATAGATCGGCTGCCTCCCAAATATTGCCTTCGTTAACCAACTTAAGCCAATCGGGTATGTAATTATGTACAGGGCATTTCCATTCACAATATGGATTGCCGCAGTCTAAACATCTGTGAGACTGATTCGATGCTTCTGACTGATTGTAATCTCCATAAATTTCAACAAAATTTATTTTTCTTTCCTCTATATTTTTTTTATTCGGATCAAACCTGCCAACTTCTAAAAATTGAAAATCATTTTCTACAGGAACATGCTCAATATATTCAGACCGCGATTTAAATTTTTCTGAGGAGGTAACAGGAGCAAGGGACATGGTATTTTGACTAAGCAGCTCTTTCTGCCAATCAAATAACATAGCTTTAGCTTCGTCTAAATCTGTTATTGGTGCAAAAGACTTAGTGACATATTTTCTATTTAATCTAATTTTTCCATAAAAAAATGGTGAGCGTGGTTGAGTAAATAGCATAAGACCTTTATCAATCTTATATTGTTTATTCTTCATGCTCATAAAATTAAAAATTGTGCGTGGTATGTATGACATAGTATGACATTTTTGTGGTAATATGTATATTTTTATGCCACAACAAAATAAATTATCATCGTTATATTCAGAATCTCAAGCTAAAGATAATTGCGGTTTTGGCCTTATTGTTAATCGAAATGGCACTCTAAAAAGAGAGGTAGTAACTCGCTCCATATCAGGGTTGACCAGCATGACACATAGAGGTGCAATCGGCTCTGATGGTAAAACAGGAGATGGTTGTGGCCTTTTATTTGATTTAAATCGAAAATTTTTTCAAAAAAGAATTAAGAAAGAATTTAATATTGCACTACCTGAACTATTTGGTGTAGCTCAAATATTTACATCCCATGCTATAAAAAAAGATATAGAAACTATTAATTCAATCCTTGAATCAGAGAGCTTAGAATTTGTTTGCAAAAGAAAAGTGCCAGTAAACGAGTCAGTCTTAGGTGAGATCGCATTGGAGTCGCTTCCAAAAATAAATCAAATTTTTATTGCTCCGATTACAAGAGATTTCAACAAAGAAAGATTTGAGTCATGCCTGTTGCAAGCCAGAAAGAAGATTGAAGAAATTTATAATGATGAAGAGAGGCTATACATATGTAGCATGTCTAGCCAAACTATTGTTTATAAGGGTTTAATGTTGCCGGATGCAATAAGTAAGTTTTATTCAGATATAAATAAAAAATCATTTACTGCAAAAATTTGTCTATTTCATCAAAGATTTTCTACAAATACACAACCTAGATGGCACTTGGCTCAACCATTTAGATTGCTTGCACATAACGGAGAGATTAATGCCATAAGAGGTAATAGAAACTGGGTGAAGGCACGTGCATCAAAGTTTTCTACTCCTCTCATTCCCGGCATCGGTGATTTTAAATCATTAGTAAACGAAACTGGCTCAGATTCGTCTGCCTTGGATAATATGATTGAATTACTTGTTAAGGGAGGAATAAATTTTTTTAGATCTATAAGAATGGTTTTACCACCAGCATGGCAAAACATACATACTATGGATCCTGAAGTTAGAGCTTTTCATGAGTATAACTCCATGCACATGGAGGCTTGGGATGGCCCAGCAGGCATAGTAATGTCTGATGGAGAGTGGGCAATTTGTGTCCTAGATAGAAACGGCCTTAGACCTTCTCGATATCAAATTTTAAAAAATGGCATGATCAGCGTTGCCTCAGAAACAGGAATTTATCCAGTTGAGGATGATGAGGTTTTACAAAAAGGACGCTTAAGTC
>CABXUO010000013.1 GCA_902515455.1 uncultured SAR86 cluster bacterium | reverse complement strand
AGGAGAAGGAGGCCGATCTTATCATCACACCGCACCTGTGAATTCATTGTATGGATTACATGAAGCCTTGGTAATGTTAAGCGAGGAAGGTCTAGAAAATTCATGGAAAAGACACAAAGAAAATCACCTTCAACTCCGAGAAGGTTTAGAAAAATTAAACATAAAATTTTTAGTAAAAGAAGAGGACAGGCTGCCTCAATTAAATGCTATTTATATTCCTGATGGTGTTAATGATCTAGAATCAAGGCAAAGACTTTTAAATGAATTTAATCTAGAAATTGGAGCTGGTCTTGGAGTTCTAGCAGGAAAAGTATGGCGAATTGGACTAATGGGACAATCTTCTAATAAAAAGAATATTGAATATTGCTTAAATTCTCTTGCAGAAGTAATTTAAAAATCATACTCATTTTAACGCTGTTCAAATCTACTCCACCGTAACTGAGTTGAACTGACTCGTGAATTGAATGTATCTCTTACTGTCATTATTGTTTAATCTAAAACCACTTCTCTTAACCTAAAGGGAATATTTTTTTCCCTTAATATCTTACCTACAACTTCTACAGATTCGTTAGAGTCATAATTTTGATTTTCTACTAGTTTCTTAAACTCATCAGTAGTCATGGTTTTATTTACTTCATACTCAGAGAACTTGATTCTAGTGTCCAACCTTTCTGTCTCATTTATGTCATGAACCCAAATATTTTCTTCTTTTTTGGATCTGTGTCCTGAAATCCAGTAGTAACCAAAGGTTTTGTAGTTCTCGTATAGAATTCTTTTATAAAAGTCTTCTTTTGTAATATCTTGTCTTTCTGGATTCCACTCCTTAAACTCTTCAAGTTGTCTCTTTTCCCTATCCTCCCAGTGTTTACGGAATTCTTCGTCTTGAACCTTCTTGTATTTCACTGGATCTTCAACATACTTTTTATATTCCTCTGGACTCCTTTTTTTAAAATCCTCCAAATGTTTTAGTTTCTTTCTTTCGGGGAAAAAATTGAGTATTTTTGTTAGTAGACTCATCTATCTCATCTCAACCAAAATGAAAATATTTTATGGTAAAAGTTTACTTTTGGTAATTCACTAACGAATTTTACAAATTTCTCATGTTCTTCTTCATGAATTCTGATGTCATCAGGATTCTCTTCCGTTAATTTTGTTGGAGTTTGTGAATTTATTAACCCATCTGGATACAGAAATAAGTCTAGTTCTCTTTTAAATGTATGAATCAAACTTACTACTTCAGAAGGTTCTCCTTCTTCAAGAGAGTCAGAGTCACGGTAATAAACCATACCGTTAAATAAATCGACAGAATAACCATTTTGTAAAAGAACATTCAGTCTTAAAAGGACTGTATTTGTTTCTATTCCAAAACTATTTTTAATTGTCATATAAATAAGACTATCAGATTTAAGAAAAAAATTATTTAACTGGATTACATCGATAGTTTATTTCGGGGTAAGTTTCCTTGTACTGTTGAACAATTCTTTCACATTCAATCCCGTCATCTATCCAACCAAAAACCAATAAGACTTTAAACCATTCTCCTGGAACAGATCTATCTTCTTGTTCCATCCAAACTGAATCCTTTTGACTATTACTTGATTCTACAAAACTAGTTAATTCATCTTTGTCTTCAATAGAACAAGAAACCAGAATTAACAGACAGAGGATGGAGGAAAGTTTTTTCATAAACTTAGATTATCAGAATTCTTTTAAAAAACTAATTTCTAAGATATTTAATCTCAAAGTCCGTAATCTTAGTATCGTATGTTTTATTCTCTAAATTCATTCTTTCTTCTCTTTCTTTGAATCTCTTAAGAACTGAATAAACAGAATTACCTGTTTCTCCCCAAATCTTATTCTTATGAGTTTTGATACCAGAACGATTTAACCATTTAGTGATCTTTCTATATGACAATTTCTTCTCATAATGAAGATATGAGATGAGTTGATGAGTGATTATTTGTTTTTTAGAAACACGATCATTTCTAATGACTAGATCATTTGTTCTGTGATGAATTGTGAAACAGAGATAATGTGAATGTGAGTTTAATTCACCGTTCAGTTCTACTCTACCGTAACGGAATAAGGTGAACCGATCTTTCTCATACCCGCTATTTTAGCAATATTTGAAAGAGTTAAAGTTTGCTTGCATGAATTAATCATCATCAATCTATTATATTCCATAGTGACCGCTATGGGAGTTAATATAGTCTTATGAAAATAATCACTTGGAATCTTAATTCTAGAACCAATCTAGAAACACTGAATAAGCAATGTGATTATTTAAAAGAACAAGATTTAGACCTGATAACACTTCAAGAAGTAACTCTAAATTCTCAAGAATTTTTTAAGGATTATTTTAAAAATTGGAATATATTAAGTTCATTTGATTTTGTCAGTGACAAATCTGTATTAGTAAAAAAAAGAAAATATGGGCAATTAATAATATCAAAAGACCGTATAACCCCCATTGAACCTTTTAGTTCTATGCCATTCCCTGAAAGGTTGTTGTCAGGTCATATAAAAAATAAAAATATTGAGATACACACTACTCATGTCCCTCCTGGTTCTTCTAATGGAGTAATTAAAGTTCAACATTTTGAGGAACTTTATAAATTTCTTGCAAAAAGAAAAGACATTCAGAAAATCTTAACTGGTGATTTTAATTCACCAAAACTTGAACTTGAGACTGGTGAGATCATTACATGGGGTCAAAAAGTCTCATCGTCTGGGAAAGTTAGAATTGCCGTTAATCCTAAATGGAAGAATGAGTGTTCTGGGGAGAGATGGGATTCAGCAGAAAGGAATATTATTCAAAACCATAAGAGTTTAGGTTTGATTGATATGTTTAGAGCAAAGAACGGATATATTGACAACTCAGGAAGTTGGTTCACTAATAAGGGTGTTGCCAGGAGATATGATCATATTTTTGGTTCAAAGGATATATCGATCTTGGGATCCCACTATGATCAAAAACCTAGAGAACAAAAATATAGCGATCACTCTCCTTTAATTGTTGAGTGCAATATTCTCTGATTTCTTCCATTTAAAAACACTACAACTTTATCTTTGTATGACAGGTATTCTCCTTTGTTGGTTGGAAGGGGCGATGTTTTGAAATCATCAAAAGGATGCCAAAATTTAATACCTGAATAATCTATTTCAACAAGGTCTTGGTAGAGAAAGAAGTCTACGTAACCTCCAAAATCTTCAAACAAGTAAAAGAACTCAGCATATCTTTCAAATACTTCTCTAAGCGGACTGTCTTCTTTTTTGTAAAAACGTCTTATACATTCAAGGGTTAAATCAAACCTATCTTGAATCTTGTGATTTACCCCTCTTGCTCCATTGATGGTCATTTTGTTATCTATTCTTCTTGCTGGGAATATTGCATGTCCAGCAATCGTTGCTCTGACATTTGAGAAATAATCTAATTCTTCTTTTGGTATTTGTTCAATGATGTGAGACATTTTTCCAACATTGCTATAGGTGTTCCCTATTTGATCACTTGAAAGAAAGAACTCACCTAATTCAGACTTGTGATGAAGCAATTTTGGTGTATCAAGATCTAAAGAAAAAATCTTTCCATTTGGTAATTTCTTATTCCAAAGAATATGATGATATTTTCTTAGAGTTGGACTAAATGAGTCTGGATCTTTGCCCTCTGGGGTGTCTGTAAATACATTAAATGTAATATCAATTAAATTTGATTCCATAAAAACATTCTCCCATAACTCCTTATAAATATCCTATTAATACACATAAGGAATCGCAACAAGTCATAACAACCCCTTATGACTTCCGCTAACACGAAAAAATAGGTGAAATTTTTAAGGTAGTTTTTACCGGGGTTAAGTTTTAGTGATTCTTGAAACCCCCGCAGAATGTGGGGTTAAAACGAAAGTTGGGTTGAACTTACTCGACCGTAACGGATTTTGCTAAGTTCCTTGGTTGATCTAAATCAGTGCCTCTCTGACAAGCAACTTGGTATGCGAGAATTTGGAGTGGAATTGTATAAATAATGGGTGCAAGCAACTCGCTGCACTCCGGCATTTGAATGTATTCACCTCTTTCGATTTTAATTTTTGCATTCTCTCCACCAAAAACATAAAGCGTTCCCCCCCTTGCTTTGACCTCTTCTAAATTTGAAACTAGTTTTTCAGTTAAGGTATTTTCGGGTGATAGTGCAACAACAGGTATTTGATCATCGACTAATGCCAACGGACCATGTTTAAGCTCTCCTGCAGGATAAGCCTCAGCATGAATATATGAAATTTCTTTAAGTTTTAATGCGCCCTCTTGAACAATAGGAAAAAACATTCCTCTACCTAGAAATAAAGCATTATGTTTGTCAGCTATATTGGGGACAATGTTCATAATCTCATTAGAAAGTTTTAGGGTCTCCTCAATTACTTTTGGCAGATTTCTTAACTCGTGTACGAGTTTTTTTCTATTTTGTTGATCTTTGTTTAAGCTTTTTGCAATAGACATGGCCAAAAGCATTAAACCTGCAAGCTGAGTGGTGAAAGCCTTCGTTGATGCAACACCTATTTCCGGGCCAGCATTAGTAAAAAGAACGTGCTCTGATTCTCTAGCCAACGAACTTGTAGGAACGTTGCAAATTGACAGCGTGCTTAAATAATCTTTTTCTTGTGCATATCTTAGAGCTGCAAGAGTGTCTGCGGTTTCACCTGATTGTGAGATAGTAACAAACAAGGTGCCTTCCTCTACAAGCGGGTCTCTGTATCTATACTCACTTGCAAAGTCTACATAGCAAGGAATTTGAGCAATTTGCTCAAACCAAAACCTTCCAACTTTGCCAGCATGAAGACTTGTACCACATGCAACAAATTGAATCCTTTTAATTTTACTAAAAACTTCTGATGAGCCTAAACCAAATATGTTATCTAATACGTCATTGTCTCCAAGCTTCCCATCAATGGTGTTTGCTACTGCATTAGGTTGCTCATATATTTCTTTCTCCATAAAATGAGAATACTCACCTTTGGTAACTGCATTTACTGCTATATCTATTTCGGTTACCTCTCTGGAGATAGGAGAATTTTTTCTATCAAACACTTGATAACTTTCCTTTGTAATTTCTGCAATATCACCATCTTCTAGAAAAACAAATTCATTAGTAAGTTGCGATAATGCCAACGGATCAGATGCAGCAAAATTTTCCTCCAGGCCTACTCCAATCAAAAGCGGGCTTTTATTTCTTGCAACAACTAACCTATTTTTGTCTTTGATATGGATAGCCGCTATTGCGAAAGCTCCATCTAGTTCTTTAATAGCCTCATGCATGGCTGCAAGCAAATCACCCTTCGATTGAAGATGTTGATGTAGTAAATGCGCAATAACCTCTGAATCAGTCTCTGATTCAAAAGTGTAGCCAGCCTGGATTAATTTTTCTTTGAGCTCAAGATAATTTTCTATGATTCCATTATGAACAATGTTCACTTCCCCACTTGCGTGTGGGTGCGCGTTTTTTTTTGACGGTTTACCGTGTGTTGCCCAACGTGTATGAGCGATACCAAGTTTGCTTTTTGGACGCTGCTCAATCATCTCATCCTCAAGCAAACTCACTTTACCTAAAGTTCTAAGATTAAAAATATTGTCTTTTTGATGGAGCGCAATACCAGCCGAGTCGTAGCCACGATACTCCATCTTATGCAAACCTTGAACCAATAACTTTCCAACGTTGCGAGATGAAGCCGCCCCTATAATTCCACACATACTATTTTTTGTTCTTTGCCCAGTCTTCTTTTATAACTTGTTTGCCCCGACCTACTGCCAGAGCTTCGTCGGGTACATCTTTGGTAATTACAGAACCTGCTCCAACATAAGCACCTTTGCCAATATTAACTGGCGCAACCAAGGAAGAATTTGTTCCAATGAAGCTCTCTTCACCAATAGTTGTTTTATGTTTATTGGTTCCATCATAATTACATGTAATAGTCCCTGCGCCTACATTTGTTTTATCGCCAATATTTGCATCTCCTAAGTAAGCTAAATGATTAGCTTTTGCGCCATCTCCAAGTTTAGTTTTTTTGGTCTCAACAAAATTACCAATTTTGGCATTATCACCTATTTCTGAGCCCTCCCTTAGTCGGGCATAAGGGCCAATGTTGCAATTCGAGCCCACTTTAGCAAATGAAAGGTGGCTAAAAGGTTCTATTATCGAGTTATCTCCAATAGAGACATCTTGTAAAACGACATTTGATTTAATGCTAACGTTATCGCCTAAGTTAACATCTCCTTCCAAAATAACATTGACGTCAATAGTACAATCTTTTCCTGCAGTAACTTTGCCGCGAACGTCAATGCGTGTTTTATCTAGAAGTGTTACTCCTTGATCTAATAATTTTTCAGCACTCATCTTTCTTAAAATTGATTCTAGCTCTTGTAATTCATGCTTATTATTAGCCCCTAGTACTTCTGTAGGGTTGGCTTGAATACAATTTATTTTAACCCCTTTTGAAGAAAGTATCTCTACCAAGTCAGTAAGATAGTACTCATTGGCTGCATTTTGATTGTTAATTTCTTCCAGAGCAGGTCTCAAAAGACTTCCATCAATCAGCAAAATGCCAGTAAATACCTCTTTTATTTTTCTTTCATCCTCAGATGCATCTTTTTGCTCAATAATTTTTAGGGCGAGATTTTCTTCATTGGATACAATTCTTCCATAACCAGTTGGGTCGCTTAAAATCATAGATAGAAGCGTACAATTGTTTTCGGAATCTAGGAGTGATTGAATTGTTTTATTACTTATTAATGGAACATCGCCATATAAAATCAAAACCTTTTCATCATCTTGTATTAAGTGAGAAGCAGTTTTTACTGCATGAGCAGTACCAAGCTGATTTTCTTGATTAACTGTTTCAATAATAGGATCAATTTCAGCTAAATGTTCTTTTAAGAGATTTTTTTGATGTCCAATAACAACAGTAATTTTTTTACTAATTTCTTGTGCAGTACTTATTACGTGTTCAATTAAACTCATGCCACCAAGGGGCTGCATTACCTTTGGCAAATTGGTGTTCATTCGAGTGCCCTTGCCTGCAGCAAGAATTATAGTGTGAGTGTTCAACGTAATGATGGATTAAGCTTATACAAGTACCTTACTTGTTTTTTCTTAATTTTTGAATCGTTTTGATTCTTGCAGCTGCTTCGGCAAGCTGCGCAGCCGCTTTTGTGTAGTCTAACTCTGACTCTTTGTCATGCATGTTTTTTTCTGCTTGTTCTTGAGCCTTGATAGCTTCAGCCTCATCCATGGATTCTGCGCGCTCGGCTCTATCAGATAAGAAAGTAACCAAATCAGGCTGTATTTCAATAAACCCGCCTGAGCAAAAAAAAGTTTTTTCATCATCGCCATTTTGAACTCTCACTGGTCCTGGGGCTAAGCCAGTTAAAAGAGGTGTGTGTCCTGGAGCAATGCCTATCTCGCCTAGAGAGCCGGTAGCAAAAACCATAGTGCCCTCGCCAGAATAAATTTCTTCACTTGATGAAACTATGCTGACTTTAATGGTAGACATAAATTATAAGGTTTTTGCTTTTTCTACAGCTTCTTCAATTGTTCCAACCATATAAAAAGCTTGCTCTGGAAGGTCGTCATAATCTCCGGCAAGGATGCCTTTGAATGACTTAATAGTGTCCTCCAATTTTACATATTTACCTGGAGAACCAGTAAAAACCTCTGCAACAGTAAAAGGTTGAGAAAGGAATCTTTCAACCTTTCTAGCTCTAGCAACCGCTAACTTGTCTTCTTCAGACAATTCATCCATACCCAAAATAGCAATAATGTCTTTGAGTTCTTTATATTTTTGCAATACGCCTTGAACGCCTTGGGCGACATTGTAATGCTCTTCTCCAACTACAAGAGGATCTAGCTGTCTGCTGGTTGAATCTAGTGGATCAACCGCTGGGTAGATTCCAAGCTCAGCAATTTGTCTTGAAAGTACAACCGTTGCATCTAAGTGAGCAAACGTTGTTGCTGGTGATGGATCTGTTAAATCATCGGCTGGCACATACACGGCTTGAATAGATGTTATTGAGCCGTCTTTAGTTGATGTAATTCTTTCTTGTAGGGCGCCCATTTCCTCGGCCAATGTTGGCTGGTATCCAACTGCCGATGGCATTCTTCCAAGCAAAGCAGAAACCTCCACTCCAGCTAAGGTATATCGGTAAATGTTATCAATAAACAAAAGAACATCTCTACCTTCGTCTCTAAATTTTTCAGCCATTGTCAGTCCTGTTAATGCGACTCTTAGCCTGTTTCCGGGAGGCTCATTCATTTGCCCGTAAACCATAGCAACTTTAGATTCACTTGGCTTATCTACATTTACAACGCCTGATTCTTGCATCTCATAATAGAAATCATTTCCTTCTCGAGTTCTCTCACCTACTCCAGCAAAAACTGATAATCCAGAGTGCTCAGTTGCAATGTTATTAATAAGTTCCATCATGTTCACAGTCTTACCAACTCCTGCTCCACCAAACAATCCAATTTTTCCTCCCTTTGCAAACGGACATATCAAATCAATGACTTTGATTCCTGTCTCAAGAAGATCGTCTGATAAAGACTGATCCATGTAACTCGGTGGTTTTCTGTGAATTGGCATTTGCTCGTCTTCACCAATAGGGCCGCACTCATCAATAGGATTACCTAGTACATCCATAATTCGACCAAGTGTTTTTTCACCCACCGGGACAGAAATAGGAGCATTGGTACGCTCAGCAGTTAAGCCTCTTTTAAGCCCTTCAGTAGTTCCCATCGCAATTGCTCTGACAATTCCATCACCAAGCTGTTGCTGAACTTCTAGGACTGTGCCTGTATCTGTAATTTTAATAGCTTCATATACCTGAGGAATGTTGTTTTTTTCAAACTCAACATCAATAACTGCTCCGATAATTTGTGTTACTAAACCATTGCTCATTTCTTTCTCCTTAAACCGCAGCCGCTCCACCAACTATCTCAGAAAGTTCCTGAGTGATGGCTGCTTGTCTTACGTTGTTGTATAACAGTTCCAATTCTTTAATTAAATCGCCAGCATTTTCGGTAGCATTTTTCATAGCCAACATTTTTGCTGCCTGTTCACATGCGCTATTTTCAATAACAGCATGATAAATTAGTGACTCGATATATCTTGTCATCAAGCCCTCCAATAATTCTTGAGCTTCTGGCTCATAGATATAATCCCAGTGTGTTGCTGTAAGCTCATCTGTCTTTTCAGCTGGCAAAGGAATCAGTTGCTCAACTTTTGGTTCTTGTGTCATTGTGTTTACAAAGCCATTACCACATAAATATACTTGGTCTACTTCACCATTTCTATGAAGGTCTAGAACAGTTTTGGTAAGCCCAATTAATGCATCTGGATCAGGTTTGTCTCCCAGCTTTTGAACATTAGCAACAACATCACCGCCAACAGATTTAAAGAAACTAGCAGCCTTTAAACCAATTAATGCGAAGTTTGATTCAATTCCTTGTGCTTTTAGTTCTGCTGATTTGCTTATCACTTGTTTGAACAAGTTGATGTTAAGACCTCCACACAAGCCCTTGTCAGAACTCACCACCAAAAAGCATGCTTTCTTGGTTTCTCTATGTTCATAGAAAGGATGTGAATATTCAGAACTTGAATTCGCAATATGAGAGATTACTTCTTTGATTTTCTCAGAATAAGGCCTGCCAAGCTGCATTTCATTTTGTGTTTTTTTAATTTTACTAGCCGCAACCATTTCCATGGCCGAAGTAATTTTTTGCGTGCTTTTGATGCTCGCAATCTGTTTTCTTACTTCTTTAGTATTAGCCATTACTTATAAATTAAAATGTTTGAGTTTTTTTAAACTGTTCAACAACCTCGGTGAATTGTTTTTCAATATCATCATTCCAGTCGCCTGTTTCATTAATACTTTTTTCAAGGTCGGCCTTTTCAGATGTGAAGTAGCCATGCAATGCTTCTTCAAAACTGCCTATTTTTTCAACCTCAACATCATCCATATAACCCCTGTCAGCAGCAAAAATACTAAGCGATTGTTGAGCCACACTCATCGGTGAATATTGTTTTTGCTTGATGAGCTCTGTGATTCTAATGCCTCTAGCTAACTGAGCTTTTGTGGCATCGTCTAGATCTGATGCAAATTGAGAGAAAGCAGCAAGCTCTCTGTATTGAGCGAGCGCAGTTCTAACCCCACCACTAAGTTTTTTCATAATATTGGTTTGGGCTGCACCACCTACCCTAGAGACAGAGATACCTGGGTTAATAGCAGGCCTGATACCTGAATTAAACAGGTCAGTTTCTAAGAAAATTTGCCCGTCAGTAATTGATATAACGTTAGTTGGAACAAAAGCTGATACGTCTCCAGCTTGTGTCTCAATAATTGGGAGAGCGGTTAATGATCCTGTTTTGCCTTTGACTTTTCCATTGGTAGCTTTTTCTACATAGTCTGCATTTACCCTAGCCGCTCTTTCTAACAATCTTGAATGAAGATAAAAAACATCTCCAGGGTAAGCCTCTCTTCCTGGGGGTCTTTTTAAAAGCAAGGATACTTGTCTATATGCAACTGCTTGTTTAGAAAGATCGTCATAAACAATCAATGCATCTTCCCCTTTGTCTCTGAAATATTCGCCCATTGAGCACCCTGAATACGCAGAAAGATATTGCATAGGTGCAGGATCAGATGCTGAAGCTGAAACAATAATTGTATGTTCTAGTGCACCATGTTCCTCAAGCTTTTTAACAACATTAACTACAGTTGATTGTTTTTGACCAATAGCAACGTATATGCATTTGATACCGGTTCCTTTTTGGTTAATGATTGCATCAACCGCAACAGCAGTCTTGCCTGTTTGTCTATCGCCAATAATAAGTTCTCTTTGACCGCGGCCAATTGGTACCATTGCATCGACTGCTTTAAGTCCAATTTGAACTGGTTGATCAACTGATTGTCTTGCAATAACGCCTGGTGCAACAACCTCAACAGGAGCGGTCATCTCTGTTTTAATTTCTCCTTTGCCATCAATAGGATTGCCTAAAGCATCTACAACTCTACCTAATAACTCTTCGCCCACTGGAACCTCTAAAATTCTTTCTGTGCAAACAGCTTTTTGGCCTTCAATTAGTCCCAAATAGTCCCCTAGCACAACTGCTCCAACAGAATCTTGCTCGAGATTAAGTGCCAAGCCTAAAACACCATTTTCAAACTCTATAAGCTCGCCGTACATAACATCGCCCATACCATGGATTCTTACAATCCCGTCTGAAACACTAACGATTATGCCCTCATTTTTTCTTTCTGCAGAAAGATCAAGACCTGCAATTTTTTCCTTTAATACACTGGAAATTTCTGATGGATTTAATTGGCTCATTTTTTCACCTTAAAAATTTAATTGATTTACTAATTTTTTGACCTTTCCCTTAATGGATAGATCCAGAGTTTCATCTCCGACTTTAATAGATAGACCGCCCATAATTGAAGGATCTTCCGAAAATTCTATGTTTGAACCCTCTCCATGCTCTGCAAGAAGTTTTTCGACAATAACTTTTTTGTTATCTTCGGAGGGTTGGTTCGCAACTTTCACAACAACGGAGCTTGTGTTGTTGTGTTGCTCTAATAATTCTTGATAACTTGTATTGATTGTTTCAATAAGATTAAGTCTTTTGTTATCCGCAAGAAGCTCCAACATCTTATTTGCCAAGCTGCCCACCTCACCGTCTGCCAAATTTATAATGGTTTTGGCAATTTTTTCTTTTGAAAGCTCTGGATCTTCGATCAAACCAGAAACCTCTTTGGTTTGGGAAACTGCAGATAAAAGGGCTAGGTCCTTTGCAACCATCTCATGATTGCCGGCGTCTAAAGCTGCTGAGAAAATAGCTTTAGCATATGGTCTGGCAAGTGGAGACAGCTCGATCATTTTTTATAACTCTGCTGCTGCTTTTTTTAGCAACTCTTGATGTTTCTCTGGGCTAATTTCATCGCCCAATATTTTTTCAGAAGTATCAATAATAAGTTCTGACATTTTTTGCCTTAGCTCTTCTTTAGCTTTATTCACATCGTTTTCAATGGTTTTGGATGCTGAAGATAAGATCTTTTCAGCCTCAACCTCGGCTTTTGCTGTTGCATCAATTACGATTTGAGAGGCTCTAGAGTTGGCTTTTTCTAATATTTCAGCGGCCTCTGCTTTTGCTTTATTCATCTCTTGATCAAAGGCAAGTTGGGCCTCTTCCAGAGAATCATCTGCTTTTTTTGCCGCCTCTAAGCCATCTGCTATACGCTTCTCTCTTTCTTCCATTATCGCAATAATAGGAGGCCATACATACTTCCAACAAATTGCTACAAAAATAACAAATGCTAAAGTCTGGCCTAAGAGTGTTGCGTTAATATTCATTATTTATTTAGGCAGCAAACATTAAATAAAGACCCAAGCCAACACCAATCATTGGGACAGCATCAACAAGACCCATCACAATGAAAAGCTGGGTTCTGAGCATTGGAATAAGTTCTGGTTGACGAGCTGCGCCTTCTAAAAACTTGCCTCCCAAAACGCCTACACCAATAGCAGCGCCAACAGCACCTAGACCAATCATGAGGCCTGATGCTATGTATATAAGTGATTGTTCCATTCTTTTCTCCTAAAAATTAAAGACCTAGTGGTCTTCTGTTTCATGCGCCATTGCTAAATAAACAATGGTTAGCACCATAAAAATAAAAGCCTGTAAGGCTAAAATCAAAATATGAAAAAGGGCCCATATTAAATGGAGGCCTACGCCAAGTAAACCTATTGATATCGAGCTAAAAGTTAACATTAAAGCTATTAGAATAAATATCATTTCACCAGCATAAAGATTACCAAACAATCTCAAGCCTAGTGATATGGGTTTAGCGATAAGATTGACTCCCTCTAAAACCAAATTAACAGGCATCATCCATTTCCCAAAAGGGTGAAGCGTTAACTCTGCTAGAAACCCCTTTAAACCTTTAATTTTAATGCTGTAGAAGATAATCAAAACAAAAACCGCCAATGCCATTCCCAGTGTAATGTTGGGATCAGTTGTTGGAACTACTTTAAAGTATGCATCTTTTGAATCTTCCACCATACCTGTTGCCTCAGCCACCTGACCAGCAAGAGTTGGCAAATAATCAACAGGAACTAAGTCCATTAGGTTCATAAGAAACACCCAGACTAATACTGTTAATGCCATGGGACCTATTAAATTATTTTTTGCAGATGTAAATATGCTCTGCACATTATCATTAACAAACTCGATGCACATCTCCACAAAATTTTGGATTCCACTCGGCGCCTCGGTTGAAAGCTTTGGAATACCTAACCGGAATAACCCCACAAATACCAACCCAAGAAATATTGACCATCCAAGGGAGTCAACATGAAAAGCTAAAAAGCCCATTTGATCAACTGCATTATGATCACAAGTCCATCCATCTGGTGTTTTTCCGCACACAAGATTGGTTAAGTGATGTTGAATGTATTCTGCGCTTGTTTGTTCGCCTGATGCTGATGCCATGTTAAGCAGTAATTGGTTTGGGATTAAAAGTTGTGTTTAAGTATACTAGTAGAAAGACAGCCAGAAGTGTGTTTTCTGTTACATATATCAAAGACAAAATTGTAAAAATTATAAAAACTGACCATCTTAGTATGAAGACAAGGTAGAGATTCAAGGCCTCGCTTTTTGGCCTGCTAGCAATATAAATAACTACAGCCAAAGCCATCACATATCCAACAAAAATAGGTTGCAAAAACATTGGAAACAAAACCACTGAGATCAAAAGACCCAAGGCAGATAACCAGTTGTTTTGCAAAGTAATAATTTTAGTTCAAGTAAGTTTTTTTACGGGGCTGATTATAAAAATTTATGGTCTCAAGAACAAGCTTAATTTTTCTTTAATTTTAATAATTTGGTGATAATTGACTCTCTTTCGTCTTTTGAAGTGTATGAAATAGATATTTTGCCTTTTGAAGCTGTTTGTTGATCAATTTGCGTCTTGTGTCCAATGTTTTCAGAGAGTTCTTCTTCAATATTTAATAGGTCTCTGTTTTTTGTTTGTGTCTTGTTTTTTGTTGCGCCGGTTTTGGTTGAGGTCGCTGTATCTTTAACCGTCATACCCAAAGAGACTATCTTTTGTGCAAGCTCGGTTGCTTCTTTGGGATCCATGGATGCAAGAATTTTAGCGTGGCCTTTTTCCAGCTCACCGGCATACAAAAGATCAATAATAGAAGTGGGAAGATTTAACAACCTTATTGAGTTGGCCACAGAGCTACGAGCCTTTCCTGTTACTTCAGCAATTTTATCTTGTGTTAAGGAAAACTCTCTTTTAAGCCTGTCATAACCCCTGGCTTCTTCGATTGGGTTTAAGTCTTCGCGTTGAAGATTTTCAATCAACGCAAGCTCTAGTGATAGTTGATCTTCGGCAGAATCAACTATACATGGAGCAGTTTGAAGCCCTGCTTGTTTCGCCGCTCTTAATCGTCTTTCGCCTGCAATTAACTCAAACCCACCTGCGCCTGTTTCTCGAACCAGAATTGGTGAGAGGATGCCGTGTTTTTCGATAGATTGAGCTAGCTCTGTTATTTTCTGTTCATCAAAAGACTGCCTCGGCTGAAAACGGTTGGGTTTAATTTGGGTAAGATCAATTTCCTTGATGGATTGTTTGTTTGGGGCTGCAACATCGCCTAAAAGGGCATCTAGGCCTGTATTTAATATTTTATCTGCCACCTTCTATTCTCCTGATAAGTTCACCTGCTAGAGCTAAATAAGCCTTGGCACCAAAAGAGGATGGCATATATTGTATAGCTGAAGTTCCATGGCTTGGTGCTTCAGCTAATTTAACATTTCTTGGTATAAGAGTGTTAAAAACCAATGCGGAGAAATGTTTTTCCAGCTCCTCAGAAACCTCTTTGGCCAGGTTGTTACGCATATCTACCATGGTTCTAATAATCCCGAACACCCTATTATTTGTGAGGTTTTTGTTTTTGAGTGTATTAATTGTATTAATGAGTGATGAGATTCCCTCTAAAGAATAATATTCACATTGGAGGGGTATGAGTGTTGCTGTAGCAGCAAAAAGAGACTCCAGCGTTAGTTGGTTTAGTGAAGGTGGTGTGTCTATGATGACGAATTCATAATCCAGGGGTGCCAGTTGTTTTTTTAACTCCCCCTGTTTTCCTTCGTTTCTTATGTAAACCTCGAGAGCTATAAGGTTTTCCCCGCCTGGCACAACATCGTATCCACTTGGAGATTTGATTATGTGTTCTTCGATGTCTAGGTTTTGAGAATAAATTTGAAATAAAGTTTTTTCATTTTTGGGGGCTCCTGCTGCTGTGCTTGCATTCCCCTGAGGATCTAGATCTATCAATAAAACCTTTCTTTTTGTTGCTGCGAGCGCTGCGGCTAGGTTCACTGCTGTTGTTGTTTTTCCAACGCCACCTTTTTGATTGGCTATAGCGATTATGTGTTTCATTTTTGTGTTATTTCTAAAATATGTCTATCGGTTTCTGTGTTTTTTGTTTTGTGGATAGTATAAGAGTATGTATTATTTTCCAGCTGGGCAACCTCTACATTTATTTTTTCTAGCGCTCCCTTCATAAGAAGAAACTTTCCTTCTTTGGATAAAAGATGTTTTGACATCTTAATTATTTTCGACGCAGATGCTAGAGCTCTAGCTGTAACAATATCAAACTTATTTTCTGTAATTAGTTTTGGTGTTATGGCCTCATCGAGGATCTTTGCATTCGCGAGTTGTAGGGTTCGAATTGTCTTTTTAATAAAGTATGCCTTCTTTTTATTTTTTTCAGACATGGTTACTTCGGTTTGGGGTTGGTGTATGGCTATTATTATGCCCGGCAGACCTGCTCCGCTCCCAATGTCTAATACGTTTGTTGCAGATTTTGTATATGCAAGAATTGATTCGCAGTCGATAACATCTAAAAGGCTTATTTCCGATTCTGTTGAGCGTCCAACTATGTTGTGGGTTTTGTTAAACCTTAAAATCTCTTCTATAAAAGTTTTGGTGAGTTCGTTTGTTTTTCTCTGGTTTTTAATTTGATTATGCCTTCTCGAGCAATTGATTCTTCTTAATAGTAATTGCAATTAGGTTTGTTGCTGCGGGTGTTACGCCCTCTAATCTGCTGGCTTGACCTAGGGTTGATGGTTTGTGTTTAATTAGTTTTTCAACAACTTCGTTTGAGAGGCCTTTAATACTGGAGTAGTTGATATTGCTTGGTATCAACACTATTTCGTTCTTTTTAGAGCTTTCGACTTCTCTTTTTTGTTTTGCAATGTAGCCGCTGTATTTAATTTCATTTGCTGCTCTTTTAAAAAACTCTTCTTTGTCTTTGGAAATTTTTAGAAGCAGTTTAATTTCGTTGGGGTTGAGGTCGGTTCTTTTAAGTAAGCCTTCTCCGGTTGTGGGTTTGTTGTTGTGTTTTGTTTTTATTTTTTTGATTTGTTTTAGAAAGTCTTGATATTTTTTTTCTTTTTCCAAGTAAGCGTCAAATGTTTTTTCCTTAATCAAACCAAGTGAGTGGCCCTTTTCGGTAAGTCTCTGGCATGCGGTATCTTGGGAAAGCATAAGGCGGAACTCTGCTCTGCTTGTAAACATTCTGTATGGCTCTGTAACACCATGAAGCGTTAAGTCATCTATTAAAACACCTACATATGCTTCACTTCTATCAAATACTACATCGGGTTTATTAAGAATATTTTGAGCAGCATTAATGCCCGCAACAAGACCTTGTGCTGCTGCCTCTTCGTATCCGGTTGTGCCATTTATTTGACCTGCAAGATACAAGTTCTTTATAAATTTTGTTTCAAGTGTTGGTTTTAATGACCTGGGGTCAATAAAGTCATATTCTACGGCGTAACCATATTCTTCTATTATGCAATTTTCCATCCCTTGAATAGACTCTACAAATTCTTTTTGTGCTGAAGTGGGCAAACTTGTGGAAATGCCGTTTGGATAAACAAGATCTTTATCTAGGCCCTCGGGTTCTATAAAAATTTGATGGCTGTCCTTTTCGCTAAACTTGTTAACTTTATCCTCTATAGATGGACAGTATCTAGGCCCTATTCCAGAAATTTTTCCAGAATACATTGCAGATAGGTGAGTGTTATCTGAAATGATTTTATGGGTTTTTTTATTGGTCCTTGTTATATAACAGGAGATCTGCGGAAGGGGTGCTTGGGGCGGTTGAAGAACAGACATTGGAGGTGGGTTTTTGTCACCCGGTTGTTCTTCCATAAGGTTTAAATTGATGCTAGAAAGTTTTATTCTCGCAGGTGTTCCTGTTTTAAGCCTTCCCATGGGTAGTTTTAAATCATAGAGTTTTTTAGACAAAGGTATTGATGTGCTGTCTCCAACACGACCTCCTGAAATCTTCTCGTCACCTTTATACATCACTCCGTTTAAGAATGTGCCTGTGGTTAAAATGGTTTTAGCTGAGTTGATTTTTTCGCCAGATCTTAATTCAACTCCAAGAATAGTATTCTGCTCAAGTATAATATCCACCACTTCTCCCTCTTTGATAGTGATGTTTGTTTTCAGCAAGAGTTCCTGTATGGCTTTTTTATACTTATCTCTATCACATTGAACTCGAAGAGCCTGAACTGCAAAACCTTTTCTAGTGTTAAGGGTTCTTGACTGAATACCCGAGCGATCTGTAGCTTGAGCCATAATTCCACCCAAAGCATCAACCTCTCTAACAAGGTGAGATTTTCCCAGGCCCCCAATGGCTGGATTGCAAGACATTTGACCTATAGTTTCAGTTTTAAAAGTAACCAGACAGCAGTTAAGGCCTTGCCTATAAACCGCGTGTGCAGCTTCAACACCCGCATGACCTCCACCAATTACTATTACATCAAACATATATATAAGAATGTTATAACAACAATATATTATTGTTGTTATTATTAAGAAACTTTTTTCTGTTGATAAAATGAGCGCGTCCTTTCCTCAAAAGCGATTCAAGCATTAATAAATTATGTAAACCTAAACCCATAAACTGTAACCATTTATTAAATAACTTGTGGATAAAAAAGACAAAAAAATTAATCACAAATTTTCCACATTTAATCTACTTACCTATACAGAAATCATTAAAAATATCGCCTAATAAATCATCTGGATATTTAACACCCAGGAACTCGTCAAAAGAAGACCGCACCATTTTTAAATCTTCAGCCGCAAGTTCAACATCGCTTTCTTTTGAAATCTTTTCTATACAGGCATCTAGGTTCGATAAGGCTGATTGAAATAAAACAAGGTGTCGCTCTCTAATAATAAATGTTTTTTTGGGGCCTTCGTTATTTTTTTTAATGGAATCAAAAATTAATTTTTTTAACCCTTGAACACCCTCACCTGACTTTGCTGACACAACACAATCATAACTTTGGTTTGGAGGTTTTTCATCTGACTTATTAAAAACAAACAAATGGTTTTTTGTATTTAAAATTGATGCGAAATCTTTAGCAAGATTTTCAGTAAAGTGATCCAATATAACCAAAACTAATATTGAGTCGTGAACCTCATCCTCAGAGAGGGCAACACCCCTTGCCTCTATCAAGTCATCGGTCTCCCTTACACCCGCAGAGTCAACCAGCTCCAAGTTGACACTATTATAAAAAATCTCTGAATCTATTAAGTCTCTGGTGGTGCCAGGAATATTTGAAACTAGAGCCCTTTCAAAACCCAACATCCTGTTAAACAAAGAAGATTTACCAGTGTTGGGAGGGCCGAAGAACAAAACCCTGTTTTTAGTTAGTTTTTTGTTTGATACCAATGAAGAGTCAATCAAACCTAACAACGAGGACCTAACATCAACCAATCTTTTGGCTACTGATCCCTCAGAAATAAAATCATAATCCTCATCAGAAAAATCTATGCTTCCCTCTAAATAAACCCTTAAGGCATCAACCTCATCACCAAAGGTTTTTATCATATTACTTAATTTGCCAGCAACCGCTTCTGAAGAAAGAAGCCCCCTGCTTTCGTCTTCAGAGTGAATAAGATCAACAACCGCCTCAGCCTCGTTTAATGAAAGCTTTCCGTTCTCAAAGGCGATTCGTGAAAACTCACCAGGCCCAGCTTCTCTAAAGCCAAGATTAAGAAAAATACCAGTTAATGATTTAATTACAGAAAGGCCACCATGACAAAATATTTCAACAGAATCTTCTCCGGTGTAGCTGCTTGGGGCTGAGTAATAAACAACAGAGCATCTATCAACCAGAACCCCTTTCCAAAGAACATCTCTTAAAAAAAACCTTTCGGTAATCTGAGATGGGCTCATTTATTATGGAGTTAAATTTTTGGCAACACCCCTCACCAGATACTCGAAAAACAGCAATTGCGGACTGAGCTACGGGAGTTGCTAATGCAAAAATCAAAAATACAAACCCCTACCCACCACCACCAGATCCATCAGAGGTATAAACAGAAGCGCCATATTTTTTATACATAGCCCTTTGTTGAACAAGAGATATCGCACTATTTGCAACAGAGTACAAAACAAGACCAGCTGGCATAATTACAAAAATAACAGCAATCATAACGGGCATAAATTTCATAATTTGCGCTTGTGTTGGATCCATGCCAGGAGGCTGAGGGTTAAGTTGTTGAGTTAGGTACATAAGGGCAGCAAATAAAACCGGCAGAATAAATAGTGGGTCAGGTGCGGACAAGTCCTTTATCCAGAAAAAAAATGATTCATGTCTCAACTCAACGCTTTCCCTTAAACAAAAAAAGAAAGCTATAAAAACTGGCATTTGAAGAAAAAGCGGAAAACAACCACCAGCGGGGTTTATGCCTTCTTTCTTATACAGCGCCATCATCTCTGTTCCAAGCTTTGCCCTATCGTCTTTATACCTCTCTTGTATTTCTTTTAATTTTGGCTGCGCTGTTCGCATTTTAGCCATACTAGAAAAGCCCTTGGCAGAAATTGGCCAAAGTAACAACTTAACCAATACTGTCAAAAGTAAAATTGATATACCCCAATTGCCGACGAAAGCATTTATCATGCTCAACAACATCATTAAGGGTTGCGCTAAAAACCAAAACCAACCCATGTCAATTGTCAGCTCTAAATCAGACGCCCGACCCATTAAATCTGAGCGGACTTTAGGCCCAAGAAAAACTCTATGGTCTATACCAGACACAAGATCGCTTGCTTTTACTTCTCGAGACATAGCCCCCATCACGTATGTATCAGAGTCAGAAGATGGCGGAAGCGCAATTAATGCCTGCACCCTGTCTGATGGAGTTAAAATTGCTGCCATGAAATATTTTTGTATGAAGGCAACCCAACCACCTCGCTGAAAATATTCTATCCTTTCATCAATAGATCTTAGCCTGGTATTTGCATACGGCTCGTCTGGTGTATTGAATGCTACCCCTGTGTAAGAGCTATTTTCAAAAAAATTATCCCTAGCATCCAACGCCCTACCATCCGTTCTGTACATTGCAATATATGGAGTTGGTAAATCAACAGGAAGATCTCCAGACCAAACATCCTTTATTGACAACTCATAATCATCTGCCTTAAGAGAAATGTTTTTATTAATATTGCCATCAATTGACGCCAGTTCTACTGATGTGGGCTGAATGCTTACAACCTCAAACTCTTGACCTTCAGAGGCAAAACCACTGTTCAGATAAAACTTAAACCCAGTAGTATTATCAAAACCAAACAACCTCACCCCCAAAGAGTCATCGTTGTTAAGATAGGTGTGTTCTTTAAGCCTTGCTTCCCAAATTTTTCCAGTAATAGGGCTGATTTTAACAATCAATTTACTGTTTTCTATCTCAATAAAGTCTTTTGTTTCTCCAGCAGGAAGAATTCGCTCGTTGTTATTTAGACTAATAGCAGTTGCTTCAGCAACCTCTTGTTTAATTTCCTTTTCAGCGTTCCAGGATATAAACAATACGTAGGATAATCCCACCACAGAAGCAATATAAATATACCTCCAATTCATCTTTTCACCTCATCTACACCGCCTGCTGACCAAGGCCCACATTTTAGAATTCTTACAAAGGAATAATAACTTCCAACAAATGCACCATGTGTTTCAATACTCTCTTTTGCATATTGTGAACACGTTGGAACAAATCTACAATTTTTACCTAACAAAAAACTTAAATATCTTTGATAAAAACTAATCATATATATAAATAATGCTTTCATGTGTATATGTCTTGTTCCTCAGTTAAAGAATCTTTCAGAGCAGCATTAAACTGATCATTAATATCTTTATACCCTGTTTCAAGGAAGCCAGCTCTAATTACGACAACGTAACCCCTTGTTAACAAATTTTTTTGAAATATATCTCTTACCCAGCGCTTAATTTTATTCCGATGCACCGCTAAAGAATAGTCTTTTTTCTTAACTATTATTTTCAGACTTGAGTTAAGGGAGTCTTCATCATAAAAGATTGATGCAAAACTCGAGTGATAAATTTTTTTTGAGATAGCGAAGCCTAAAGAATTAAGCAGTTAAAACTTTGCGACCTTTTTTTCTTCGGTTAGCAATTACAGCTCTTCCGGCTTTGGTTGCCATCCTAGCTCTAAAGCCGTGGGTCCTTTTTCTTTTTAATGTACTGGGTTGAAATGTTCTTTTCATAATTACTAAAATTAAGGCCAAAATTATATAGTATTAGTTCTGAAAAGGAAGAAAAAAAAGCGAAAATTCAATACACGACATACCAACAAGTTATCCACAGAAAATACATATGCTTATGCTGTAGATATCTTGTTAGTTTTTGTTAGACTAACTTTTCTACCGGAGGTCTAATAAATTGAAATTTTGGTCTGAATGCACTGAAAAACTTGAAGCCAAGCTATCGCAAGAAGAATTTAATACATGGATTAAGCCTCTCAAGGCGGATATCAAAGAAAACAACCTAGAAATTAGTGCTCCAAATGATTTTGTCTTAACATACGTTAAAGAAAATCTTGGACAAATAATAGAAAACTTAGTTAATAAGTCAAACGAATCACTAATTGTAAAATTTAAAACATTAGATAAATCAACATTTGTTGAGAAATTAAATGTTACAGAAGAAGATAAACCTGGGCTAGTACAAAACTTTACATTCAACACATTTGTAGAGGGCAAATCAAATCATATGGCCTTGGCTGCAGCTAAACAGGTTGCAGCAAATCCAAAGGGAGACTATAACCCATTGTTCATATATGGTGGTGTTGGATTGGGAAAAACACATCTTATGCATGCTGTTGGGAATGAAATACTAAATGCAGATACCTCAAAGAGGATTGTTTACGTTCATTCAGAAAAATTTGTAGCAGACATGGTAAAAGCCCTTCAATTAGGCGCTATGAGCGAGTTTAAAGAGTTTTATAGGAACGCTGATGCTCTTTTAATTGATGATATTCAATTTTTTGCTGGCAAAGAGCAGTCACAAGAAGAATTTTTTCATACTTTTAATACTCTTTTAGACCGAAATCATCAAATGATACTTACTTGTGACAAGTATCCTAAGGAAATAGACGGTCTTGAAGAGCGCCTAAAGTCAAGGCTTGGATGGGGATTGCCAGTTATTATTGAGCCTCCTGAGCTTGAAACCCGAGCTGCAGTTTTACTAAGCAAAGCTAACTCTATGGGGGTTAAACTCCCAAATGATTGTGCTATTTATATTGCTCAAAGAATTAGATCCAACATTAGAGAATTGGAAGGCGCGCTTAAGAGGGTTGTGGCAAATTCTCGTTTCACTGATCAAGAGATAGATATCCCTTTTGTAAAAGAGGCACTTAAAGACTTATTTGTTATTTCAGCAAAAATGGTAAGTATTGATAACATCCAAAAGACTGTTGCTGAATATTATAATATTAAACTATCTGATCTTTTGTCTAAAAGAAGAAGCCGTTCAATTACCCGTCCAAGACAACTGGCTATGGCCCTAACAAAATCTTTAACCAATCACAGTCTGCCTGAAATAGGAGAAGCTTTTAATGGAAGAGATCATACAACTGTTCTTCATGCCTGCAGTAAAATTAAAGAATTAAGAAAAGAAATTCCGTCCCTCGAAGAGGACTATAGAAATCTAAACAGGACGCTTACAAACTAAATGGAAATCAATGTAAAAAAAGAGGATATTGTTTCGGCTCTTAATATTACATTGGGGGTTGTAGAAAAAAGACAAACACTTCCAATTCTTGCAAATGTATTATTTGAGGTCGATGAAAATTCGTTTAAATTAACAGCTACAGATTTGGAATCAGAGGTTACCACTAGTGGCTCATTATTGGGCATGGAATCTATCGGAAAAATAACAACATCTGCGAAAAAATTAAATGATCTATGTAGATTAATTCCTGATGGTGAGGAAATAAGTTTGTCATTAAAATCTGATAAATTAAATATTAAAACAAAAAATGGTAAGTACTCACTATCAACTCTTCCCAGTGCTGACTTTCCTATATTTGATATAGACTCCGGTGATAATCCTTTGGTTATTCCTGCCAAAGACCTTCAAGAACTTATTAAAAATACATCTTTCGCAATGGGAAACCAAGATTGGCGCCATTATCTAAATGGCCTGTTTATTTCAATTGGTGATGGGCAGATTACCGCCGTTTCAACCGATGCTCATAGGTTGGCTGTAGCTAATGTTCCTATAAATTCTGATCATTCATTTTCTGGCATCATACCTAGAAAATCTATTAATGAGATGGCTAAATTTCTTTCTGATCAACCTGGTGATGCTGAGTTAAAAATAAACGAGTCTTCATTAGAGCTTGCTGTCGGAAATTTAATTTTTAAAAGCAAATTAATTGATGGAAACTTTCCAGACTACGAGCAAGTTATTCCATCAGGTGAAAGTTCTATGTTAGAAATTAACGTGAAAGACTTTTCAGAAACATTAAGCAGAGTTTCTGTTTTATCTAGTGAAAAATATAAAGGCATTAGATTAATTACTTCACCTGACGGAGTAAGAATTTCCGCCAATAATCCAGAGCAAGAAGAGGCAGAAGAATTTTTTCCAGCTTCATATTCAGGCGAAGAATTAGATATTGCTTTCAATGTTACTTATCTTCAAGAAATAATGTCGCATATGCAAACAGATACATGTCATATAAATTTCTTTGGATCTGATAAGAGCTGCCTCCTAACCTCACCAAGTGGCGATAGCCCTATGTATGTCGTGATGCCACTCCTAATATAGGAAGTGGCTTTTTCAAGAATTGAGCTTCGTAATTTTAGGTGTTTTGATGCCCTAAAAATCGACATTTCTAATAAATCTACCCTTTTTTATGGAAAAAATGGCTGCGGAAAAACTTCAATTTTAGAATCTATATATGTTGCTAGCTGTGGAAGATCGTTTAGAACTTCGAATTTAGAAGCTCTTATTAAAAATGGCTCTAATTCATTTAAAATCATGGCATATGATAACAATACAGGCGCAATTTTAGAGGTTAATAAGACTAAATCTAAAGCAATTAGTATAAAAATAAATAACTCATTAGTTACAACAAGTGAGCTAGCTAGAACATTTCCTTCATTTTCAATAGATAGCAAAACCTTTTTTTACAATGATAATGCTCCTGATTACCGAAGAAAACACCTAGATAGAGGGCTTTTTATAGCTTCTCCTGACTATGCAAAAGATTGGTTTGGGTATTTTCGGGGATTAAAACAAAGAAATGCAGCATTGAAAACAGGAGATATTTCTCAAGCCAAAGCCTACGATGAGACTTTAATCAATCATGGAACAAAGCTTAATTTTTTAAGAAAAAATTTAGTGCGAGAGGTTAAAAAAATATATTCAGATTTTGTACAAATGTTAGAACAACATAATAGAAGAGCGCGATTGTTTTCCGGGATAGATATACATCTAAAGTCTGGCTTTAACGATCAATTGGGATTAGAAGAATCTTTAATTCAATCAAATTCAGCTGACCTAAAAAGAAAGACTACCAACCAAGGACCCCACAAAGCAGATGTAATATTTGAAAGTAAGGACTTACTTATTAAAGATACTTTTTCAAGAGGCGAGCAAAAAATGCTTTCAATACTCTGGTCACTCTCTCAAAACATTTATCTGGAAAGATTTTTTAAATTAAGCCCAATTCTTTTATTGGATGATCTTTCATCTGAGCTTGATGCCGAAATGTTAGATTGCTTTTTACCAATTATAAAATATATTGAAAATCGTTTTATTTTTTCGAACATTGTTGACCCTTTTAATAGTAAAATAGATCTTAGTGAACAATCATTTAAAAAGTTCCACGTGGAACAACTAATCTAACTGATATGCCAAAAAAAAAGAAGTCTGATAGCAAGAAATACGATTCATCAAATATTCAAGTCTTAAAAGGTCTTGAAGCCGTAAAGAAAAGACCTGGGATGTATATAGGTGACACAGATGACGGTTCTGGTCTTCACCATATGATATTTGAAGTTGTTGATAATTGTATTGATGAGGCAATGGCTGGGCATTGCTCGAAAATTGATATTATTATCAATAAAGACGAGTCTATCACTGTAAAAGATGACGGAAGGGGTATTCCAGTAGACACTCATAAAGGTGAGGGAGTTCCTGCAGCAGAGCTTATAATGACAACTCTTCATTCTGGGGGTAAATTCGACGACAATTCTTATAAAGTCTCTGGGGGGCTTCATGGAGTTGGTGTATCAGTTGTGAATGCGCTGTCAAAAGAATTAACCTTAACTATTTGCCGAGATGGCGGCATGTATCAACAAAAATATAGTGAAGGCTTGGCTAAAACCAAGCTTAAAAAAATTAAAGCCTCTAAGGAAACAGGCACAGAAATAACATTCTCTGCTTCAGATAAAATTTTTACATCTATTAATTTTGAAGCGGACAGAGTCAATAAAAGGGTTCAAGAGCTTTCATTCTTGAATGCTGGAGTAAGTATTGAAGTAACAGATTCCAGAACCGGAAAATCTAAAAAATTTAAAAATGAAGGAGGGGTTTCTAGCTATGTTGACTATCTTAGAGGAAGAAAACCAGCATTATGTCAGACAATACAATGTGAGGGTGGCCAGGATGGAGTAACTGTAGAGGTTGCAATGCAATGGAATGACTCGTATAACGAGAATGTTTTATGTTATACCAATAACATTCCTCAAAAAGATGGAGGCACTCATCTTTCAGGCTTTAGATCCAGCTTAACGCGTGTTTTGAAAGCCTTTATTAAAAAAGAGGAATTAAATAAGAATGCTCCTGTAGATTTACTTGGTGAAGACGTTAGAGAGGGACTAATAGCTGTAATATCAGTAAAAGTTCCTGATCCCAAATTTTCCTCTCAAACTAAAGAAAAACTAGTTTCATCAGAAGTGGAAAGCATTGTTAGCAGTGTTCTTAACAAAGGTTTAAATGAATTCTTGCTAGAAAATCCAAAAGAAGCACACGCCATTTTATCTAAAGTTTCTGAGGCAGCACTAGCAAGAGAGGCTGCAAGAAAAGCAAGAGAGATGACAAGGAGAAAGGGAGTTTTAGAATTAGCAGGGCTCCCAGGCAAGCTTGCTGATTGCCAAGAAAAGGATCCAGCACTTTCAGAAATATATCTAGTTGAGGGTGATTCAGCTGGAGGATCTGCTAAACAAGGAAGAAATAGGAAATATCAAGCCATATTGCCATTAAAAGGAAAAATCTTAAATGTACAAAAGGCCAGGATTGATAAAGTTTTATCCTCTGCAGAAATTGGAACATTGGTAAAGGCTATGGGTTGCGGTATTGGTGTTGAAGATTTTGATATTGATAAACTTAGATATCATAGAATAATAATTATGACCGATGCCGATGTTGATGGCTCACATATCAGAACTCTTTTGCTAACTTTCTTTTATCAACAGTATTTTGATATCTTAGAAAAAGGCCATGTATATATTGCTATGCCACCTCTTTACAAAATTACCAAAGGAAAATCTTTTGTTTATGCATCTGACGAGGATGAAAAAGATAAGGCTATAAAAGATTTTTCTAAATCAGGATCTAAGGGCATAGACGTTCAAAGATATAAAGGCCTTGGAGAAATGAATCCAGATCAACTTTGGGAGACAACCATGGATCCTGAAAATAGAAGAATGATGAGAGTGGACATTAAAGACGCTCAAGATGCATCAGATATGTTTGAAACCTTAATGGGTGACGACGTAGAGCCTAGAAGAGAATTTATTGAAACTAATGCTTTGTCTGTCTCAAACTTAGATATTTAGTTTATTTTGGAATAATTTTCTTTAATCCATTGATGAGCCATTTCTGTTAATTCTTTTGGATTATTTCCATATATAGGCTTACCAATAACTATATTTATTTCTCCTGGCTTTTTACTAAAAGATTTATTCAACCAATATTTTCCTGAATTATGACATATTGGAACTATAGGTACTCCTTCATTGGATGCTAAAAGTCCGCAACTATTTCCAAATTTTCCTATTCCATCTTCAGGTTTCTTTCTAGTACCTTCAGGAAAAATTAATATTGCGTAGCCATCTTGAATTCTAGCTCCACCCATTTCAATTACTTTTTTTAAACTTTCGATTTTCATTTTTCTGTTTATAGAAATGGGTTTAAGTCTAGCAATTGCCCAGCCAAAAAAGGGAATCATTAGAATCTCTTTTTTCATAATACTGCTTGTTGGAATGAATAGTGTTTGGAGAAAAAATGATTCCCATGGGCTTTGATGATTTGATGCTATAACAAAGGGAGTATTAGGTATGTTTTCTATTCCTTTTATATTCCAGCCGATCCCACATAGTATTCTAAGTAATTTTAAGATAACCAAAATCCAAGCTTTGCCGATATATTGGACTTGAAATGTTGAAAGGAACAGTGACGAGATAATAATAATTAAAGAGACAAAAATTAAACTTATTAAAAAAATTAAGTAAAATATTAAAATATTAATTTTTAAGCTTACCAAAAATAAACTTTTGTCTAGTTTATTATTAAGTCCTCCAAATATTTAGAGATGTCTGAGATTGCAATTCTTCTTTGTTGCATGGTGTCTCTATCGCGAATTGTTATTGAATTATCTTCAAGGGTTTCAAAATCAACAGTTATGCACAATGGTGTTCCAATTTCGTCATGACGTCTATAATTTTTTCCAATATTGCCTGAGTTTTCAAGCAGAATTCTTCCTAATCTTAGTTTTTGTAAATCTTTTTTAATGCTTGAGGCAATATTTACCAGTTCTGCGTTATTTTTTTTAAGGGGTATTACTGCAGCTTTAATTGGAGCAAGGTGTGGTTTTAAATTGAGGACCGTCCTAGTTTTACCATCACCTAGTTCTTCAACGTTGTATGCCTCGTTTAACACTGCAAGAAAGCCTCTATCTACACCAGCAGATGGCTCAATTACATATGGCACAGTCCATTTTTTGGTTTCCGGATCTTGTACTGCTAATCTTGCATTAGATTCATTATTTTCTAAAACATTTGATTGAAGGTTTAAGTCGGCTTGATTTTTACTATGAGAACCTAAATCAAAGTCTGTTCTATTCGCAATGCCCTCTAACTCTTCAAGACCGTGAGGAAATTTATACATGATGTCTACAGTTGCTTTTGAATAATGAGCAAGCTCATTTTCAGGTACATGGTAAAGCTCAAGATTATCTTTACTTACGCCTTGTTGATCCCACCAATTTAATCTTAAGTTTACCCACGCTTCATGCCATTGATCATCTGTTCCTGGAGTAACAAAAAATTCTAATTCCATTTGTTCAAATTCTCTAACTCTAAAAACAAAATTTCTTGGCGTAATCTCATTTCTAAAGGCTTTACCTATTTGTGCAATGCCAAATGGCAGTTGTTTAGATGTTGAATCTACAACGTTCTTAAAGTTTGTGAAAATATTTTGTGCAGTTTCAGGCCTCAAATATGCAAATGAATTGTTATCTTCAACAGGACCTACAGATGTTTTAAACATAAGGTTAAAAGGCCTTGGCTCAGTTAATTTTTCGGAGCCACATGAGGGGCATTTACCAGACTTTAACTGGTCAGCACGCCATCTCGAATTACAATCTTTACAATCTACTAATGGATCAGTAAAAGTATCTTCATGGCCCGAAAATTTTAGAACATCAGGTTTAGTTAATATTGAGGCATCCAATCCTTCAACATCATCTCGGTCAAAAACTAGGTTCTTCCACCAAGCTTGTTTTAAGTTATTTTTAAGCTCAACGCCTAATGGACCATAATCATATAACCCTTGGAGACCGCCGTAAATTTCATTAGACTGAAATATAAAGCCCCTTCTTTTGCAAAGAGCCACAAGTTCATCCATTGTTTTTGCTGTCAAAATTAACCCTTATATATATTTCAGAGATTATATTATGCAGTCATTTTGATTATATCTATAGGTTTTTTATAAACTCTATTGAGATAACTCTATTAAATATGTTATCAAGAGATGATAATTAAGAAAAAGATCTAAAATGAAAATAATTTTTTATGTTTTATCAGTTTTACCTATTAAATTAGCATTTTCATTTTTAGATATACTCTTTAAATTTCTACCACTTAGGTTCTTAAAAATCTTTTCTCCCTTTAACGTTACACGAAAAAATTTAAGCATTGCGTTTGAAAACATTACTCCATTAGAAATAGATT
>CABXUO010000012.1 GCA_902515455.1 uncultured SAR86 cluster bacterium | reverse complement strand
AGTCTAAGTCAGAAGCTGTTCCTGTTTCAGTGGACGAAAAATCTCCTGCAGAAATTATTAAAACTTTTGAGTCCAATCAATTAAGAGACGACATACCATCATTTAGACCTGGTGACACTGTTGTAGTCTCTGTGAAAGTCAAAGATGGTGAAAGAACCAGACTTCAAGCATTTGAAGGAGTGGTAATGAATATTAAAAATAGAGGTTTAAACTCAGCTTTCATTGTGAGAAAAATTTCCAGTGGAATTGGGGTAGAAAGAACTTTCCAACTGCATAGCCCAATGATTGATTCCATAAATGTTAAAAGAAAGGGCGATGTGAGGCAGGCTAAGCTCTATTATTTACGTGAAAGATCTGGAAGATCTGCAAGAATAAAAGAAAGACTAGACTAATCCTATGTCATCTGACTTAGAAAAGGATCAGCTCATAGATTCTTTTTTATCTAATCTTCGTATTGAAAAAGGTTTATCCGCAAATACAATTAAAGCATACTCAGCCGACTGCCACTCTTTTAGCAATTGGCTTTTTGTCAAAAGAGCCTCAGTTATACAAAAAACAGATGAAATGGATATTAAGCTTTATCTTAAAAGCCTTCATGGCCTAAATTTGTCGCACACAACTATAAATAGAAAGCTCTCATCGCTTAAGCATTTTTTTATTTTTTTAAACAAAAAAAGATATGTTCAACATAATCCAGTGATAAATTTCCCTGGATTAAAAAATACAAAACCTTTACCAAAGTCTTTATCAATAACAGATGTAAACATGCTATTAAATGCTCCAGACTGCTCAAGTTTTATAGGATTAAGAGATAAGGCCATGCTCGAGCTTATGTATGCCACAGGCGTCAGAATTAGTGAGTTAATAAATTTGCAATATACGAATATAGACTTAACTAGATCTTTAATTAAGGTAATGGGAAAGGGTGGCAAAGAAAGAATGATTCCATTTGGAGACAATGCCTTATCTTTGCTTACTGAATATATAGAATATAGAAGAACAAATAATCTATCTTTGAAATCAAGAGATTTTTTTGTAAGCCAACATGGCAAGAAAATGACTCGGCAAGCATTTTGGCACAGAGTAAAACATTATCTGGCAATATCAGGGCTTTCTGCAGATGTTTCTCCTCATACTCTGAGACATGCATTTGCAACACACTTGCTAAATAATGGAGCAGATCTCAGATCAGTTCAAATGCTTTTAGGCCATAGTGACCTCTCTACCACTCAGATATATACTCATATTGCGAAACAAAGATTGAGTGATATGGTAAAAGAGCACCATCCTAGAGGTTAAATTTTATGAAGTTATTATTTTTTATTTTTCTACTTATTTATTCTTTTGAGTTGCAATCCGAGGAATCACAAATCATCTCTAGCCTCAAAAAAGTTCTCCCAGAGGGTATGTCAGTGCAAAGCATAAAGAAATCTCAAATTGAAAATTTATACATCGTCGATATTGGCGATTTGCAGCCTCTATATGTCTCCAAAGATGGAGAATTCTTCTTTTATGGAGAGTTATATGCAATCAATGGAAACCAACTAGAAAACACTACAAAAGACGAAATTAATTTAAAACGAAAAAAGATTCTTGATGATGAATTAGGCGGAGATGATTTTATAAGTTTTAAGTCTGATAATGAAAAATTTCAAGTTATCATTTTTACTGACGTAGATTGTGGTTATTGTAGGAAGTTTCATAATGAGATGGAAGATTTTAATAACCTCGGAATTACTGTAAATTATGTTGCTTTTCCAAGATCTGGATTGGATTCCAATTCATATAACAAAATTGTTACAGCCTGGTGTTCATCATATCCAAATGAAACGATGACTCAAATGAAAGAAGGCAAAGAAGTAGCAATATCTTTATGCAAAAATCATCCAGTCAAAAAGCATTATTTGCTTGGTCAAAAGATTGGCATTACAGGTACTCCAGCTATAATTAAGCCAAGTGGAGAACTGCTTCCTGGATATCTATCTCCTGAGGAGCTTTTAAGTAGATTAAATTAACTATGGCTAAACTAAAAATAGGCATCTGTGGCTGGGGTAATGTTGCAACAGGTTTATATGAGCAACTAATAAATGGCAACGAATTTTTTTCTGATTGGGAAATATCATGTATTGGAGCACGACGTGATAATCCCCGTTGCAATCCTGGGTCTACAAAAATCATTAGAGACATTTTTGATGTAGTAAAAGAAGATATAGATGTTCTTGTTGAATTAATTGGAGGAGTTGAAACCGCAAGATATTTGATCACTGAAGCTCTAAATTCGGGTAAGCATGTTGTTACTGCCAATAAAGCTGTTATTTTTGAGCATGGAGAGGAGCTTATTAACCTAGCAATTAAAAATAATGTGAGATTATTGTTTGAGTCCGCAGTCTGTGCAGGAACTCCGACAATAAAAATATTATCAAATGATTTGAGTGCCAACAAAATATCAAAAGTTGCAGGGATGCTTAACGGCACAACAAACTTCATTCTTACTAACATGGAAGAAGGGGCTTCTTATGCAGATGTTTTAAAAGAAGCTCAAGATAATGGTTATGCTGAACCTGATCCCAGCCTAGATGTAAATGGAACTGATGCAGCTCATAAAATTGGAATTCTTTCAGCCTTGGCCTTTAACAGCGGTCTTCCTGCTCCAGATTTCTATATTGAGGGCATAGAAGATATTCAACCTCATGATTTTATATATGCTGAAGATTTTGACTTTACTATTAAGCACCTAGCAGTAGCTAAGCTCTCAGCAGGAGGTATTGAGCTGCGGAGTCATCCTGTAATGCTTAACAAAAACTCAAGCTTGGCCGGATTAAAGGGCGTTAGAAACGGTATTCAATTTGATACTGATCTTTTAGGAGCATTTCACGTTGCTGGCTCTGGTGCTGGAAGAGAATCAACTGCATCTGGTTTAATTTCTGATTTGCATGCGCTGTCAAAGTCTCCTGAAATTTTACCTATGAATTATCCTGATTTTTCAAATAAGCCAAATATTTTAAATTTTAATGATCTTATTTTTAAATTTTATGTTTATTTAGAAGTCAAAGACGAAGCTGGAGTGCTTGCTCTAATTAGCAAAATCTTTGCAGATCACAGTATAAGCTTTGATAAAGTTATTCAAAAAGATCAGTTAGAAAATGGCAATGTACCAGTTGTTATATTTACTGATCCAATAATTGAAAGTGAGATGCAAATCGCTCTAGAGGATTTGGCGAATCATCCTGAAATTGTCAATTTTAAAATTATTAGAATTGAGGATCTCTAATGCTTTTTCATTCAACAAGAGGAAAAGATAAAGATAAAGATTTTTCTTCTATACTAATGCAAGGATTGGCTGATGATGGTGGCCTTTTTATGCCTGATTATTGGCCACACGTCGATTTAGATGAAATTCTATCACAGCAGTCCTTCGTTGGAGTGGCAAAATGTGTAGTCCCATTGTTCACTTCCTCATCATTTTCTCATCAGGAAACATTAAATATTGTTGAATCAACATGGCATGATTTTGAGCATAAAGATCTTGTTGGCATTAAAAAATTACATAATGTTTCCGTCTTAGAGCTTTTTCATGGCCCCACAGCAGCCTTTAAAGATTTTGGTCTTCAGTTGGCAGCTGCCTTTTTCAATAAGGTATTAGAATCTGAAAATAAAACTGCAATTGTTTTAGGAGCAACATCAGGTGATACTGGATCAGCAGCAATTGATGCATGCAAAAATTACGATCGTATCAAGAGCTTCATAATGCTTCCAAATGGAAATATGTCTGAGGTTCAGCAAAGACAAATGAGCACTATTAAATCCTCAAATATCTTTGCCTTAAAAATAAATGGTACATTTGATGATTGCCAAGACTTAGTTAAACAAGCTTTTCAAAAAAGAGATTTTTTAAATACCAATCAATACTTATTAGCAGTTAACTCAATAAATTGGACTAGAATCATAGGTCAAATTTGTTATTACTTTTATGCCTATAATCAATTATCTAAAAAAGGAAATTTGAATTTTTCAATTCCAACGGGAAACTTTGGTAATGTCTTTGCTTGTTATTCAGCACACAAAATGGGTTTACCAGTCGATAAAATTTCTGTAGCTGTAAACAACAATGATATTTTGCACCGCTTCTTTAATGAAAATGATTATTCACAGCGATCAGTTTGCGAAACCATCTCTCCAAGTATGGACATAAGTGTAGCTAGTAATTTTGAAAGACTTGTATATGATCTTTTCTTAGACAGAGATGCTTCTCAATGTGCAGAAATGTTTGAAAATTTTCCAATCAAACCTATAGAGTTGGATATATCTATCTGGAATAAGAAAAAAAATCTTTTTTCATCGTGCATGGTAAATGACCTTGATACAGAGAATATGATTAAAAGAACTTATCAGTCAGACAGCTATCTCTTAGATCCCCATACAGCTGTTGCAGCTGTTGAAGCTTTTAGCAAGAGTGATAAAAACAATCATTATGTTTTATTATCTACAGCGCATCCAGCAAAATTCCCGAAAGTTTATCAAAAATTGAATATAAAAATAAATTCATCACCTGTTTCTTTAAAAGGCCTGTTTAATAAAGATGAATATCTTCATACTCTCGATGCTGATTACAACAAAATTACGAATTTTATTAAGCTTAATAACTGAATTTTATATTTATGAACATACCTAAAATAATTAAAACATCTGATACAAATTTAGAGCAAGTTAAAGGAGTTCTTACTTTAGGCTTTTCATCGGATGCTTTATTGAGATGGGTCTTCCCTGATGCATCTTCTTATCTTAAATGCTTTGATATTTGGATGGAGGAGTTTTCAAAAATATCTTTTGAACATAACATTGTTTATTCAGAAGAAAATTTTCATGGATCATCTCTTTGGCATCCTCCCGGAGTGCAGTTTGATAATTCAGCTCTTGCGCCAACTTTTGAATATATTCCTGCTGAAAGAATAGAAGTTGTTATTAAATTCTTTGAGGAATTTGAAAAATATCATCCAGATGATGCGTGGTATTTACCATTCATTGCTGTCGATCCTTCTCAACAGAGACAAGGCATAGGATCCTTTTTGTTGAAAGAAGCGCTCCAAATGATAGATCAAAAAGGAGACAGAGCATATTTAGAGGCATCCAATGTAATGAATAAAGCTTTGTATGAAAGACATGGTTTTGTAGAAATTGGAAGAGTGCAATTTGGAGACTCACCGCCTGCATTTCCTATGATTCGAGAATCAAGTATTTAATTTTTCTTTCACAGACTTGGTAAAGCGATTAAAATATAATTCATGGAAACAGGCGAACTAAAATCTATCCTTAGTAATCTTAGAGATCGCATGATTGATCTCCGGGGGCATCTTTGACGTAGTTAATAAAGAAAATTTATTAATTGATATCAATAAAAAATTATCTGATCAGTCCACTTGGTCTAATTTAGACTTATCACAGTCTCTAAATAAAGAGAAAGCAGATCTTGAAAGATTTTTAAATTCATTCCTTTCAGTGGATGAGACAATAAATGATAATCTTGATTTATTAGAAATAGCCATTGAGGAATCTGATGAGAGTTCCATCAATGAAATAAATGCGGAAACTAAATCTTTAGTATTGAGTGTAGAAGACTTAGAGTTCAATAGGATGTTTTCAAATAAAATGGATCCTAATTCGGCATTCATTGATATTCAATCTGGCTCTGGTGGAACAGAGGCTCAAGATTGGGCTGAAATGTTGCTAAGAATGTATACAAGATGGGCAGAAAAGCATGAATTTACAGTTTCTGTGATCGATCATTCTCCGGGAGAAGTTGCTGGCATAAAATCAGCTTCATTATTAATTAAAGGAAGTTACGCTTATGGATGGCTTAGAACGGAAACAGGAGTTCATAGATTGGTCAGAAAATCTCCCTTTGATTCTGGCAGCAGAAGACATACGTCATTTGCATCTGTTTTCATTTCTCCTGAAATAGATGAATCAATTGAGGTGGAACTCAATCCTGCGGATGTACGAATTGATACATATAGAGCATCTGGAGCGGGAGGTCAGCACGTTAATAAAACAGACTCTGCAGTTAGATTAACTCACGTTCCAACTGGCACGGTGGTTCAGTGTCAAAATGATAGGTCTCAACATAAAAATAAAGATAATGCGTTTAAACAACTAAAATCTAAACTGTATGAACTAGAATTACAAAAACAGAAAGATGAACAACAATTATTAGAAGATAGTAAATCTGACATTGGATGGGGAAGTCAAATAAGATCATATGTTTTAGATCAATCTCGCATTAAAGACTTAAGAACAAACGTTGAAAGTGGTAATATCTCATCAATTTTAGACGGCGACATAGATATTTTTATCAAAGCCAGTCTAACCCAAGGAGTATAAATGAGTGATTCAAATTTAGGTGGCGAGGCCTCTATCTTAGAAGAAAGACGAAAAAAGCTTGAAGAGCTTAGAGAGCAAAATATTGCATACATTAATGACTATGTTCCTACTCATCATTCTAAGGAATTGCATGATTCTTACGATCATTTAAGCAAAGAGGAACTAGAGATAAAAAAAATTAATAATTTGTCACTTGCTGGAAGAATTGTTCTCAAAAGAGTGATGGGTAATGCAAGCTTTGTCACCATAAGGGATGGGTCAGGCGATATTCAAGCTTATATAACTAAAAATAATATAGATCCTGACTTATATAAAAATTTTAAAACTTGGGACCTTGGAGATATTATTGGTATTGGAGGCAATTTATTTAAAACTAAAACAGATGAGTTAACAGTTGAAGCTCAGTCAATTACTTTAATAACCAAATCCTTAAGACCAATGCCTGAAAAGCATAAAGGTCTTGTTGACATTGAAATTAAATATCGTCAAAGATATTTAGACTTGATGAGCAGCCCAGAATCAAAATTAATTTTTGAAAAAAGATCACAAATCATTTCATCTATTAGAGCTACTATGCTTGAGGATGGCTTTTTGGAGGTTGAGACGCCAATGATGCATTCAATTC
Source organism: uncultured SAR86 cluster bacterium (assembly GCA_902515455.1). Taxonomy (GTDB): domain Bacteria; phylum Pseudomonadota; class Gammaproteobacteria; order Magnimaribacterales; family D2472; genus D2472. Next base: position 28,269 of record CABXUO010000012.1, on the reverse strand, counting down.
CTGGAGGAGCTGTTGCCAAACCGTTTGTCACCCAACATAACGCACTTGATAGAGAGCTTTTTTTAAGAATAGCTCCTGAACTTTATCTAAAAAGACTATTGGTTGGTGGTTTTGAGAAGGTATTCGAGATAAATAGAAGTTTTAGAAATGAAGGCTTATCAACCAAACATAATCCAGAATTTACGATGTTGGAGTTTTATGCAGCTTTTGCAACTTTTAATGGAACATTGGCCTTTACGCAAAATATCATTCAAAGCGCCTCTGAGGCTATTGGCAACAAAAAAGAAATTGAGTGGGATGGAGAAAAAATAGATCTATCAAGTTTTTCAACCAAAAGCTTAAGTGAATTAGTTTTAGAGTATAACCCTAAATTGACTGATGCTGATTTAACTAATTTAGATAACCTTCGAGCTTTTGCAGAATCTATTAAGATTTCAGTGAAAAAAGAATGGAGAGAAGGAAAAATTTTATTAGAAATCTTTGAAAAAACAGTTGAGGGGGAACTTATTCAACCAACATTTGTTATTCAATACCCTGTTGAAGTCTCTCCTTTATCAAGAAGAAATAATGACAATCCATCCATAGCAGACAGGTTTGAATTATTTATTGGAGGGAAAGAGTTAGCTAATGGTTTTTGTGAGTTAAATGATCCTGATGATCAGGCTCAAAGATTTCGTGATCAGGTTAAGGCCAAAGCTGATGGTGATGATGAGGCAATGGGATTTGATGACGATTATATAACTGCACTAGAACATGGCATGCCGCCTGCTGTAGGAGTAGGCTTGGGCATAGATAGATTAGTGATGATGTTAACAAATCAAAGCTCAATCAGAGATGTGATATTGTTTCCTCAGCTGAAATCTTAAAAAAATTACCATCTATACTTTTCAAAATTTTCTGGATTAGCCCAACCCTCTGAATTATTCCAACCTCTCTTATTGTTATAAGTTTTTAGATTATAAGAATATATTTTTGCCGCTGTGATTTCTGCACTATGAGTGAAGCCTAATTCTATAAATTTTTGATCAACATTTGAATTTTTTTGAATGACTAAAATTTTTTGCGCCAAAGTATTCTTAATTAATCCAATTTGTGTTTTTGAAATAGGCATATCATCAAAAACTATACATAAATCGTTTGGCTCAACTGCATCATTATCAAGATATTCAAGATTTAAAATAGATAAGCTATGAAGACTATCCACACAAATCTCTGCGAGGGAGCTTAAATCTTTTTGAGTGACGGCTAAAACAGTTTTTATATTTTCGCGATTAATAATTTCAAGAAGAAATTTATTTAACTCACTTGTACTCATTTATTTTAATAAATCTTCAACAGCAGATCTCTCTTCAATCAATTCATTCGTTGAGATTTTTATTTTTTCTTTTGCAAAATCAGATAAAACAATATCTCTAACAATTTCTACATTACCGTCTGATGTTGTCATCAGTGGCATTCCACAAACAATCCCATCAGGAAGATCATAGCTTCCATCTGTAATTACAGCTGCGCTAAAGCAATCCCCTGACTTAGTTGGATTTTCGCAAGCAACAATTGTATCAAGAGCTGCTTTTGCTGCAGAGGTAGCAGAGGACGCTCCTCGAGAATCAATCACAGCTTTACCTCTTTGTTGAACAATTGGTAGGAACTCATTATTAACCCAATTTATATCATTGATAAGATTTTTACCTAACTCTCCATTAGAAACGATATTTTCAAAATCAGGATACATGGTTGGACTATGATTACCCCAAATAATCATTTTACTGATATCTTCAATTCCTACATTAAGCTTCTTTGACAACACGGACCTTGCTCTACTTGAATCGAGCATTGTCATAGCCATCCACAGTTGAGAATCATTACCAGCAGCATGCTTTCCGATTAATGCATTAGTGTTTGCAGGATTACCTACGACCAAGATTTTGGCATTTGATTTACCATATTTGCCAATCGCTTTACCTTGACCAACAAAGATTCCACCATTTATTTGCAATAGATCAGATCGTTCCTCAATTTTCTTTCCATTAAAAACGATACCTCTTGGAATGCTTCCAACTAAGAGGAACCAATCAGCATCGTTTGCTGCTGAGTCAAAATCAGATGTGAAATTTACATTCCCCATATTTGTAAAATTAGAATCTTCAAGCTCCATAGTAAGACCCTTTAATTTATCAACTACCTGAGGTATTTCTACTAACTCTAGATCAACAATTTTATCCCCAAAGGTATGCCCGTCAACTAATCTCGGAATTAGTGAGTAGCTTATTTGACCGGCAGCACCAGTAACCACAACTTTGACTCTATCTTTCATAAAATTCCTTTAAATTTATTTCAAGCTATTATATTCCTAAACGTTAGATTAATTCGTGGACCAATGATTTTTTGTGTCTTTTTTATTGAATGTTGCCAATTTTTTTGTGTTTTGCCGTCAATCACTATCAAGCATCCATGTGCTTGTGGAATTGATATTGTTTCTCTAGTAATCTTATTTCTGAAATATAAATTTCGTTCACTGCCAAATGAAATCGAGGCTATTGTTGGATTAGGACCTAGTTCTTTTTCATCATCTGAATGCCATCCCATTGAGTCTTTACCGTCACGATAATAATTTGCAAGCACTGAATTAAAATCGATTTTTAATTCTTTAAAAATTTTTTTTCGAATAAGCATTAATTCTTCATTCCAGTCATGTCGGCTAAGCTTTTTACCAGAATACTTATAATCGCACCCCTCATCACCAACCCAACACTGTAATCTAGGTATCTTTAAATCCTTACCAAACATTTTAATCATCATGGATTCCCATGAAAGATTTTCTATAAGCTTGTTAAGGAATTCATCAGATTCATTAGCATTAAAAAAATTATCTTCTATTCGAATTTTTAGATCGTTGTGAGCTACAATTTCATTATTCATAAAAGAGTAAGTATAAATATGTTTTCATATATTCCAATCGGTACATTCAATGACTAAGGTGGTAATTATTGGAGGAGGCCATGCTGGTGCAAATACAGCTTTCGCCCTAAGAAAAGATGGATTTGATGGAGATATTAATATTTTTTGTGATGAGAGCCATTTGCCTTATCACAGACCACCATTATCTAAAGACTTTTTAAAGCAGAGGATTGAAGAAGACAAATTGAGTTTTAAGCCTGCAGAATTTTATAATGATCAAAAAATCTCAGTGCATCTTAATACCCGAGTAAATTCAATTGATATTGAATCAAATAAAGTTTGTTCTGATGATGGTGCATTTGATTTTGATTATCTGGTTTTTGCTACTGGGGCGGCCCCAAGAATATTACCTATGGAAAATGCCGATGCTGAAAATTTATTCTATTTAAGAGATATTTCTGATGTTTTGTCCTTGCAAAAATTTACTACTTCAGGAAAAAAAATAGTTTTAATTGGTGGTGGCTATATCGGCTTGGAAGTCGCGTCTGCAATGATTGAAATGGGATTAGGGGTTACAATTTTGGAGTCAGAGGACAGAATTCTCAAGAGAGTTACAAGCCCAGAGCTTTCTGAATTTTATGAAAACTATCACTCAAAGATGGGTGTCGAAATAATTTGTGGCGCAAAGGTGAATGAATTGATTACAGATGGTCAAAATATTAATTCTGTTGGTCTAGAATCTGGAGAAAAGATTGTTGCTGATATTATTTTAGTTGGAATTGGAGCAATCCCAAATATTCAACTTGCAGAATCAATTGGTCTCGAGTGTGATAATGGCATTAAAACTGATCAATTTTGCAGAACCTCTTCTCCAAACATTCTTGCAGTTGGTGATTGCACATCCTCATTCAATACTCTTTTAAATAAAGAACTTAGATTAGAGAGTGTTCCAAATGCACTTGCTCAATCAAAAGTTGTATCCTCTTCAATAGTTGGAAATGAGCTTTTTAACAATGAGATGCCATGGTTTTGGTCTGATCAATATGATTTAAAACTGCAAATGGCAGGTATATCAAATGGCTATGATGAATGTCATATTCTTGGAAGCATTTCCTCTGCAGAATTTATTGCTTGCTATGGAAAAGATGGGTACTTAATTTCAGTAGATAGTGTGAATCAATCTAAGCAATTTATGCTCTTTAAAAGAGCTCTAGGAAATGGTTTTAAGTTAGAGATGGAGCTTATTAAGAATGAAAATTTTCAACCTGAATCAATTTTTTCAGGTTCAAGTTAGTTAAAATAAATGTAATTACACGGAGATAATTATGAGCATTAGATTTGACGATAAAGTAGCAATTGTTACAGGTGCAGGAGGAGGCTTAGGAAAGCAACATGCACTTGAGTTTGCAAGAAGAGGGGCAAAAGTTGTTGTCAATGATCTAGGAAGCGCGGTCGACGGCTCAGGGGGTTCAAGCGATGCAGCAAATGCAGTAGTTGAAGAAATTAAAGCCGAAGGTGGTGAAGCCATGGCAAATGGCTCAAGCGTTGCAGATCAGGAAGGCGTATCAAAAATGGTTGCTGAAACAATGGATAAATGGGGCCGAATAGATATTTTAGTCAATAATGCAGGAATCTTAAGAGATAAAAGTTTTCACAAAGTTACAATGGAAGAATTCAACATAGTCATGGATGTCCATTTTCAAGGGAGTTTTTACGCCTCACATGCTGTATATCCAATCATGCGAGAGCAAAACTTTGGCAGAATCATTTTTACAACATCCTCAGGTGGACTCGTAGGAAGTTTTGGTCAAACAAATTATGGTGCGGCAAAAATGGCAATGATCGGTTTGATGAACTGTTTAAAGATAGAGGGTCAAAAATACAATGTTTTCTCAAGTGCTGTTTCTCCAGTTGCATTATCGAGAATGACAGAATCTTTAATGCCTGATGGAATAGGAGAAAGATTTTTGCCTGAGTATGTGACTCCTGCTGTGATCTACCTTGCTAGTGAAGATAGCCAAAATGGAGCTATTATCGGAGCAGGCGCTGGAGTTTTCACAAGGTTTAGAATTCTTGAAACAATGGGCCTTGCTTTAGGAACTGGTGATGAGATGACACCAGAAAATATTGCAGCTGGTTGGGATTCGGTTTCTGACCTGGATGATGCGAGAGAATTATTTAGTGGTCCTGAGCAAACAATTAAAATTCTTGAGCAGGCAGATAAATCCTAAGCTAAGAAACTTGATCTTTCAGACATTAATTTAAAATGTCTTTCTATCATTGGATAATCTGCCATAGCTAATCGGTTCAAACCAATAAAAAAATCAGTGGTCGTAATCAATTGAATATCTGCAAAGGTGTATCTATCGCCTGCAACAAATTCTGACTCAGCAAGCACTGCATCAAAATATTTTAGTGATTTTACTCCGACATTCTTTTGCATTTCACCGTAGTCTTTATTTTGTATTTCCATATTAGACATTCTTGGATGGAGATGCCTAAATGCCATTGCCAATGGAATCATTAACTCGTTATAGATTCGAGCTTGCCACATTTCAATAGATGCAATTTCTATGGCGCTTTCTCCAAATAGATTAGGCTCTGGATACAAAGATTCAAGATATCGACAGATAGCCGTTGATTCCATAATCACAGTTCCATCATCTAGTTCTAAAGCTGGAATCCTTGCATTTGGTGCAATAGCTCTATACTCAGGTGTTTTATGCTCGCCTGACATCAGATCTATATTGATTATCTCAATCTCAGAAATATTTTTCTCAGCTATAAACATTCTTACTTTTCTTGGGCTATTAGCCATTTCATTGTTATACAATTTCATTTAATCCTCGCCAGCTTTTTTATTATTTACATAACCTTTAAAGGCAATATATGTTTGAATGAGATTTGCAATTACAAATGCAGGCAAATCAACAAAAACAAAAACCAATGCTCCTGCGAATCTGCTTATACCGGTTAAAATATAACCATTAAGCCTTGTTTCATGCTTAACAGAGCTCACCAAACTAAGGCTAAGTATGCTCAGAAACAAAATAACCCATTGGCCGTACTGTAAAAAATTTTCAATCATGATGCTTTAACTCTTGTTAATTCAATATTATTTTTTTCAGCTTGCTCCCAGTCTTTTGGTAATTTGCGTGCAACTATTAAAAAACTAATAATTGAGGGTATAAATACACAAGAAATAACGGTCATGGCATACCTCATTGAATCAACTTCTCCGTAATTAGTTTTAAAAACATCTATTAACCAACCTGAAAGAGTTGGTCCGAGGCCTAAGCCAATCATGTTTAAAATAAAAAAGAATAGGGCGGTAGACATTGCTCGCATATGGATTGGCGCAAGAGTTTGAGCGATTGCAAAACAAGGCCCAAGATAAATACCCATAAAAACCAAGAATAATGATGTAAATATAAGGTTTATTTCAACTGATGGAGCCCACCAAGCTGTTATACCGATTGGCAAACAAAGTGCAATTGATATAGCTGGGAGCCATCCATAAGCCCTAATATCTCTTCTGCCCCATTTATCTGCAAGTCTTGCTCCAAAAAAAGCTCCACCTGCATAAGTAATGCCATTAATTATGCCAAGAATAATTACAAGCGTCTTAAAATCAAAGCTTGGATCTAAGGTGACAAGAAATTTTGTATGAAAGGCCGATTTTGAATAGGAAACAAAAGATCCGAAAGCGATACCCAAACACATTGCCCACCATGCAGGTATCTGTAGTAGGGTTTTAAGAGATTCTAAGAATGGAGGCTTACTAATGTCTTCTTTTTCACCAAACTCCATTGCGCCTCGAATGGGTTCACGTATTGTTAATTTCACAACTACTGCTAAGAGAATGCCTGTTATCCCAAGAAAAATAAAAATCTGTCTCCAGTTAACTTCTTCGCCAGATGCTCCAATCAAAGAGGCAGTGACAAAATAAGCCGCCATGATACCTAGCGGAATCCCCATGGAGTAAACACCCAGTGCACTTGCGCGCTCTTCTTTAGGATACATGTCTGAGATAATCGAATGAGAAGGCGGGCTTCCACCAGCTTCTCCAATACCTACCCCCATTCTCGCAAGACCTATTTGGATAAAATTTGTTGCTAGGCCTGTCAGTGCAGTGAAACCACTCCAGGTAGCTAAAGCTATGGAAAGGATATTTACCCTATTATATCTATCGGCTAACCATGCTATTGGTATAGCAACAGTTGTATAAAAAACTGCAAATGCTAGTCCAATCAGCAAGCCCAATTCTGTATTAGTAAGATTTAAATCAGCTTGTATAAATGGAGCTAAAATACCTACAATTTGCCTATCAATAAAATTAAATCCATAGACAATAGTGAGTAGTATTAATACGAAATTGCGATAGCCTTTGTTAGGCTGAATATTATCGATCACAAGAACACCCCTAAGTTATAGATTCGTAATTATAGCTTAGGGATTATATTTTTTTATATTTCTACCAGTTAAGAGCTCCGCCTGTCTGATATTCAATCACCCTGGTTTCAAAGAAATTCTTTTCTTTTCTAAGATCCATAATTTCTGACATCCATGGAAATGGATTAGTTGCTCCCTTAAATTCTTCCTCGAGGCCAATTTGAGTGAGTCTTCTATTTGCAATAAATTGCAGATATTCTTCCATCATTGAAGCATTCATCCCAAGAACACCTCTCGGCATTGTAGCTCTTGCATACATGATTTCAAGCTCTGTTCCTTCAAGGATCATTTGAGCTGCTTCATTTTTCATTTGTTCATCCCATAAATGAGGATTTTCAATTTTAATTTGATTAATAACATCTATTCCAAAATTAACATGCATTGACTCGTCTCTTAGAATGTATTGGAATTGTTCAGCGGTTCCAGTCATTTTATTGCGTCGTCCCATTGATAAGATTTGAGTGAATCCACAATAGAAGAAAATTCCCTCTAGAACGCAGTAGAAGGCAATTAAATTTCTTAATAACTGTTTATCTGTTTCTTCAGTTCCAGTTTGGAAAGTTGGATCTGAAATTTGCTGTGTATATTTCAAACCCCAGGCTGCCTTTTTTGCGACACTTGGTATTTCTCTATACATATTAAATATTTCACCTTCATCCATCCCTAAAGACTCAATACAATATTGATAGGCATGTGTATGAATAGCTTCTTCAAGACTCTGTCTAAGGATATACTGCCTGCATTCTGGGTTAGTCACCAGCCTGTAGAGAGCTAGAACTAAGTTATTAGCAACCAATGAGTCAGCAGTTGAGAAGAAACCAAGATTTCTTTTTACAATAGTTCTTTCATCTTCAGTTAAACCATCTTCAGATTTCCAAAGCGCTATGTCTGCAGTCATATTTACTTCTTGTGGCATCCAGTGATTAGCACTACCATCAAGATACTTTTGCCATGCCCAATCGTATTTAAATGGAACTAGTTGATTTAAGTCAGCTTTACAATTAATCATAGCTTTATCATCTACTTGGACTCTTCCTGCCTGGCCTTGCATCTCATCAAGCTCTTTAATACCCTCTGATTCATCAAAGTTTTCTATTGCTTTTCTTGCAATTTCAGCTCGAGAGCCTTCTTCAATAGATACTGACTCAGCAATTTTTTCAGGTTCTTTTTTTTCTATTTTTGGTGCTTCACTAACTTCCTTCGGGGTAGTGTTTTTAATTGCTGGGGCTACTTGAGCATCGTCGTTATTATATTCATCCCAATTTAACATTTCCTTCTCCTTTTTGTTAATTATTGACAGGCTTCGCAGTCAGGGTCGTCTAGCGAGCATGCCTCTGGCACAGGTGCTGGTGCTCCTAGTTCCTGAGGAACTTCTGGTGCAGTCTCGACCTGAGCGCTCACAGCATTTAAGCTGCCTTGATTGATTGTTGATTTTTCGGTTGTTGTTGCTGCTATTGATCTTAAATAGTATGTTGTTTTTAATCCTGAATACCAAGCCATCCTGTATGTCAGATCGAGCTTTTTACCGTTAGCATTTCCAATATATAGATTGAGTGATTGCGCCTGATCAATCCACTTTTGTCTTCTGCTAGCAGATTCAACAATATATTTTGGCTCCACTTCAAATGCTGTTGAAAAAAGTTTTTTAATATCATCAGGAATTCTGGATATTTCACTTAAACTTCCTTCGAAGTACTTTAAGTCGTTAATCATGACGTCATCCCATAAGTCTAATTCTTTTAATTTCCTTACTAAATGAGGGTTAACAATTGTGAACTCGCCAGATAAATTCGATTTGACATATAAATTTTGGTAAGTTGGCTCGATAGACTGAGTAACTCCTGTAATATTTGAAATTGTTGCAGTAGGCGCTATAGCCATTACATTTGAGTTTCTCATGCCATCTTTCTTTACCTTCTCTTTTAATTTATCCCAATCCAGGGTTTCTGACCTGTCAACTTTTATGTATTCGCTGCCTCTATTTTCTTCTAGTATATCGATTGAATCTTTTGGAAATATTCCTTTACTCCAAAGAGAGCCATCATAAGACGGATACGTTCCTCTTTCCTTAGCTAACTCACTAGATGCATGAATTGCGTAGTAGCTTATTACTTCCATGCTTCTGTCAGCAAATTCAATAGCAGCATCTGAGCAATAAGAAGTGTCCTGCATGTAAAGTGCATCTTGGAATCCCATAAGACCCATGCCAACTGGACGGTGTTTAAGGTTTGAATTCTTTGCTGTATCTACAGAGTAGTAGTTTATGTCAATAACATTATCAAGCATCCTTAAAGCAGTCGTAACAGTTTGTTTTACTTTCTCTTGATCTAGGACACCATCTTTCATATGTTGTGGAAGATTAACTGAGCCTAAATTACATACTGCTATTTCATCATTGCTTGTATTTAGTGTAATTTCAGTACACAAATTAGATGAATGTATAACCCCAATGTGCTGCTGTGGGGAACGTAAATTACATGAATCCTTAAAGGTAATCCAAGGGTGACCAGTTTCAAACAACATAGTAAGCATTTTTCTCCAGAGGTCTTTCGCAGGAATTATTTTATGTTGATCCATTTTCCCTTCAGCTGCTAAAGCTTCATACTCTTCGTATCGTTTTTCAAAAGCAAGGCCAGTAAGGTCATGAAGATCGGGCGCCTCACCAGGAGAAAACAATGTCCAGTTAGCATCCAATTCTACTCTTTTCATGAATAGATCTGGGACCCAATTTGCAGTATTCATATCATGAGTTCTTCTTCTGTCATCCCCAGTGTTTTTTCTTAAATCAAGAAATTCTTCAATGTCTAAATGCCATGTCTCAAGATAAGCGCACATTGCGCCTTTTCTTTTGCCACCCTGATTAACAGCAACCGCAGTATCATTTGCAACTTTTAAGAAAGGAACCACGCCTTGGCTTTTTCCATTTGTCCCTTTGATATATGATCCTAGCGCTCTAACTGGAGACCAATCATTACCAAGTCCTCCTGCCCATTTAGAAAGTAAGGCATTATCTTTCATAGCTCCGAAAATTCCATCTAAATCATCTGGAATAGTTGTTAGATAGCATGAGGAGAGTTGCGGTCGAAGCGTACCTGAGTTGAATAGGGTAGGCGTCGAGCTCATATAGTCAAAACTGGATAGTAATTTATAGAACTCTATAGCCCTCTCTTCTTTTTTATCTTCTTCCATCGCAAGACCCATAGCAACCCTCATAAAGAAGATTTGCGGTAGTTCATATCTTGTATCCTGATAGTGGATAAAGTACCTGTCATAAAGAGTTTGTAAGCCTAAGTAAGTGAACTGATAATCTCTATCATGATCTATAGCTTTGCCAAGTGTATTAAGATCAAATTCTTTGAGTTTAGGATCAAGCATTTGTAATTCAATGCCTTTATCTATGTATGCTTGAAATGCCTTTGGATAATATTTTTCCATTTCTGGATGTGAGCTTTCTTCAGCAATGTTTAAAAATGTTAAAGCCTCACTCCTTAATTCGTCTAACAGAATTCTAGCAGTAACAAAACTATAATTTGGTTCCTGCTCAACTTTTGTTCTTGCTGACATTACAAGAGATGACTTCATATCACTTACAGATACCCCGTCATAGAGATTTTTGATGGACTCTTCAAGAATTAAGTCCGCACTCACATCTTCTAAGCCATCACATGCATGGTTTACAACAGCTGCCAATCTATTAATGTCCAGCGGAACTTGAGTACCATCTTTTTTTGTTACTGATATCGCTGGTGCATTTATAGTTGTTTCTTGAGGAGCTTCTTTGGTTCTTTCAGTGGCTCTTTCCTCTCTGTAAAGAATATATTTTCTTGCAACTACATATTCTTCATTACGCATAAGCTGCAGCTCTACCTGATCTTGGATTTCCTCAATATGAAGAGTGCCTCCTGACGGCATTCTTCTTTTAAAAACGTCTTCGACGTCTGCCGAAATTTCTTCAACTTTTCTGTGTATTCTCTCGCTTGCAGCTGCATTACCCGACTCGTTTGCTAGGAAGGCTTTAGTAACAGCAACTTTGATTTTATCTTCTTCAAATGGAACCACCTTTCCATTTCTTTTTATTACCCGCATCTTTCCTGGAGCCGTCATATTTATATCATCAGATGCCAGCGCCCCCGCAGCTCCTTGAACAGCAACTTTTTGAGTTTTATTTAACTCTTGTATTGTCATTTTAATTCCTCTAAATTTTTCTTTCGTTGGTAAAACTATCGGAGATTTACCAATGGGTGGGGTCAAAATGTTTTTTTTGATATTCTTTTAACCAAACACAATGTTCTTACATTGTGAATAAATAATCAAGTAAAAAACACAATATATTGTGAATTCTTTTAACTTTTACACAATATACTGTATAAATGATGTTTATTGATTGTTATAAAAAAGTGGGTAAATTGTGGATAAATTTAAAATCAGGGAGCCAGTATGTCGTTATTAGTTGCAATTGATCAAGGAACAACAAGCACAAGAACTGTTGCTTTTGATCGAGATTTAAATGTTATACATTCCGAGCAAAAGGAGTACTCATTAAAGTATCCCAATGATGGCTGGGTCGAGATCGAGCCTGATGAGCTAATGGCTTCTGTTCATAATACTCTTGATCCTGTTCTTGAAGCTTGCTCTGATATTGTTGCTCTTGGAATTACCAATCAAAGAGAAACAACTTTAGTTTGGGATGCCTCGACTGGAGAACCAATCTATAACGCAATTGTTTGGCAGGATCGAAGAACTGCTGAAGATTGCATGAAATTAAAAAAAGACGGCTATGAGGAAATAATAAGAAATAAGACGGGCCTTTTGCTTGATCCATATTTTTCAGCGACAAAAATTTCTTGGATTCTAGATAACGTAGATGGGGCAAGACAAAAGGCTACAAATGGTGAGCTAAGGTTTGGAACAGTCGATACCTATTTGTTATGGCAATTGTCAGAGGGAGTAATATATAAAACTGATGTAACAAATGCATCAAGAACCAACTTATTTAATATTCATTCAAAACTGTGGGATCAAGAACTGCTCGATATTTTTAATATTCCATCCTCAATGCTTCCAGAAGTTCATTCATCTGACGCTATGTTTGGAGAGATCTCTAGAAAGAATAGGAAAATAAATATTTCAGGTGTTATAGGAGACCAACAAAGCGCTTTGGTAGGACAGAGATGTTTTGAGTCAGGTCAAATGAAAGCGACTTTTGGAACGGGTTGTTTTTTAATGGTTAACACCGGTGACCAATCTAATTTATCTACCTCTGGCTTACTGAATACGATAGGATATGGCATTTCTAATCAGATTCCGTATGCTTTAGAGGGAAGTATTTTTTCGGCGGGAACTATTATCCAATGGCTAAGAGACGAAATGAAATTTTTTTCTGATTCATCACAAAGCATTGATTTTTTATGCGAAAGGGGTGACTCAAAAGATATTTTTTTCATACCAGGCTTTACAGGCATTGGAGCACCACACTGGAATTCAGAGATAAGAGCTGCTTTCTACGGAATAACCAGAGATACATCTCAGAAAGATATTACTACCGCAGCATTTAAAGCTTTGATTTATCAAGTTATTGACATTAAAGACGCTCTTGAAAACGACGGCATTGAAATTAAAAACTTATCTATTGATGGAGGGATGGCATCAAATGGTATGTTTTGTCAGTTGCTTTCAGATTATCTTAATCATGAAGTAAGCGTTCCTTCTAGCCTTGAGTCCACTGCTATTGGAGCAGCAATTACTGCTGGATTAGGAGCAAATTATTTTTCAATCAATGAGCTACAGGAAAGCGAGGGAAATTTTGAAGTTTTTAAACCTCGAGCGGGAATTTTCGATGCTGAAGATTTGAAGAAGTGGAGAAAATTTCTTGGCGTTCTCTTGGAGGCATACAATTAAATAGGGCATAGAGTATATTTGAACTAAAAAAATCCCTCCAGCAAGCTTTCAGTGTCTTCTATGGCAGAAATTTATTGGCATCATTACAAAAAAATAATTGAATAGTTATGAGCGTTTTTGTTTATTATTTAATTTAATAAGATATCCTTACTTTTTTAAAAAATCTCCCTGTATGAAAAAAAATGTTTAATTTTAAAATTTTTAATAATATTGCCGAGGATGGCCTGAAGATTTTAGGTGACAATGATTTTAAAGAGGTCTCTGATAATCCCGATGGTTTATTATTAAGAAGCTTTGCACTATCAAAAGAAGATTTTGGGGATAATCTAAAATGTGTAGCTCGGGCTGGAGCTGGAACAAACAATATCCCCATCGATGAAGCAACTAAAAAAGGAATAGTTGTATTTAACACTCCGGGTGCAAATGCTAATGCTGTGAAAGAACTAGTTATATGCGGCATGTTGCTCTCCTCACGGGGCATAATTGATGGTATTGAGTTTGCAAAAACACTTGATATCAAAGATTCCCAGGGACTAAATAAAGCAATGGAAGCTCAAAAAAAGACATTTGCAGGCAATGAACTTGATGGAAAAACACTTGGCATTATTGGATTGGGATCAATTGGGTCAATGCTTGCACAGGCAGCTCAAACACTTGGAATGAAATTAATAGGTTATGACCCGTATATATCAATAGAGGGAGCATGGAGGTTGTCTCGTGAAGTCAAGAAATCTGAAACAATGGAGGAGCTCCTACAAAAATCAGACTATGTTTCTCTGCATGTTCCTCTTATGGATGAAACCAAAAACTTAATAAATAAATCAAATCTCAAAAATTTTAAAAAAGGAGCTAGGCTCATCAACCTTTCAAGAGGTGGAATTGTAAACACTACTGATGTAATCGATGAACTTGAAACTGGCAATTTAGGGAGATTTGTTACTGATTTTCCAACTCCTGAATTGATAAAGCGCTCAGCTGCAAATAATGACGTAGTACTTTTACCTCACTTAGGTGCAAGCACAAAGGAAGCTGAAGTAAACTGCGCCGTTATGGCCGCAAATCAAATGGTCAATTATCTACGACACGGGACAATCGTTAATTCAGTTAATTTTCCAAGAATTTCTTTGTCAAGAGGCACAAATCATCGCTTGGTAATAATTAATCAAAATGAACCAGGAATGATTAGTAAAATTACTGACTCTATTGCAGCATGTAATATCAACATCGCTGAAATGACCAATAAAAGTAAAGATGAGATTGCTATCAATTTGATTGATCTAGAATGTGAGCCCAGTCCAGAGCTCATCAAACAACTTGAATCTGTAGAACATGTATTGAGCGTTAGAGCGCTGAGCATATAAGGTTTTCAAATTAAACGTAATTTTCAACAAAACTCTTATCAAATGGAATAATCTGTTCTTCCAATCCATCTTGAACTTTATTCGCCCAATCTGGATCGGATAACAGGGCTCTTCCAACCGCAATAAGATCAAATTCTGATTTATTTAATTTTTCGTGAAGTATTTCAAGATCGACTGTTTGAGTTTGATGATCACCGGCATATAGCTTTATAAAATCTTTATCCAAACCAACGCTGCCTACGCTAATGGTTGGAAGCCCAGTAGCCTTTTTTGCAATTCCTGCCAGGTTAAGACCATCTGGCTCAAACTCTCCCTCCCAAAAACGCCGATTACTGCAATGCAAAAAATCAGCGCCAGCGCTTTTTAAGATTTGAAAAAATTCATTTAGTTCATTTAGCTCAGATGTTATTTTGGCCTCATAATCTTGTTGCTTCCATTGAGACACCCTAATACCAACTTTAAAATTTTCTGATGTATTTTTTTTTGATGCTTGAAGGATATCTGTAGCAAATCTAGATCTATTTTTGATAGAGCCACCATAATCATCGTCTCTGAGATTTATTTGATCCCAAAAGAATTGATCTATTAAATACCCATGTGCCCCATGAATCTCGACCCCATCAAATCCAAGTTGCTCACAAGTTTTTGCATCCTCAGAATAAATATTTATCAATTCTTGTATCTCATCATAAGACATTTCATGTGCAACTTTTTTTCCTGGACGCACATAACCAGATGGAGTATATCCTGGAACTTCTGGAATGGGAGGCATTCCAGGTTTTCTTATTCCGCCGACATGCCACAATTGGCAGAAGATAGACGAATTATTTTTGTGGACTTTATTTACAACTTTTTCCCACATTTTTTTTGCTTCATCAGATTCTAAGTTTGGGCAATTTGGATAGCCGCTGGCAGCTGGATGACTAACCTCAACTCCCTCTGTAATAATTAATCCTACTCCTCCTTGAGCCCGACGAGCATAGTAGGTTGGAGCATAATCTTTTGGTATTCCATTAGGTGATAAATTTCTTGTCATTGGAGCCATTACGACTCTATTTCTTAACTTTAAACCACCCATGTCGTATTTCGAAAAAAGGGTGTTTTTTTGGTCGTTCATACAAATAATTTATGGTGAATATAAGTGGGATCTATTCTAATTTATTTTTTTTTAAAAAAATACTTGCCCACAGAATAAAATAGTGTTAACAGGACCCCATTAATTCAACTGGATAAATTAGTATGTTATGAACATTTTTTACATAAGTAACTGATATAAGGTTATTTTATTATTAATTGGTTAGTTTTTGATCAATTTTCATGAAACCTTTATAAATCAGTCTAAAATATAGGAAAAGTAAGTTATCCCAAGCTTTATCCACAGTTTCTGTGGATAAAATTTAAGCAGTTTTTTAGAGTAATTTTTTTGAATATTTTTAGTTTTCCTGATGCGTGGCTAGAGCCCATTGGTAGAGGATTTTGTGAAGATTTTTTAGGAAATATTCAATCTAAATTAATACATAATCAAGATGAAAGTGTTGTCATATTTCCCCCAAGAAATTTCATTTTTCGTGCTTTAGATTTAGTAAAATTTGAAGATGCAAAAGTATTAATTTTAGGACAAGATCCGTATCATGGATTTGGCCAGGCAAATGGACTGTCATTTTCTGTGAACAAAGAAACAACAATTCCTCCATCCCTAAAAAATATTTTCCTTGAACTTAAAAATGATTTAAATATTCCAATTTCTTCTCATGGTGATTTGACTTATTGGGCCCAGCAAAAAGTTTTGCTATTAAACACATTGTTAACAGTTGAGATGGGAAAACCTAATTCGCATGAAAAATTTGGCTGGGAAAAATTAACTGACAAAATCATTAGTCAGTTGAGCAAAAGGGGAAATATGATTTTTGTTTTATGGGGAAAATCTGCACAAAAAAAACATATTTTGATTGATAGAAAGCATAATAAAATTTTACAAGCATCCCACCCATCTCCTCTTTCTGCGTATAGAGGATTTTTTGGCTGTAAGCACTTTTCAAAAATTAACAATTTTTTAAAACAAGAGGGCGCTAGCGAAATAGATTGGGAATTAAAATAATTAACATTTATGTAAAACTTTCTATTGTGCCGAGACATGATGAAAAAAATTGATCTTTATCTTGGTATATATTCCCAATAATTGTGTATTGAGATATTTCCTCTTTGTTTTTATAAATAATTAGTCTTGTTTCTTTTTTTAATTTTCCGAGGTACTCCATTCGAGCAATAATTTCTTGACCTTTGAAGCAACCTTTTTTAAAACTTACTCTAGTGATGTGCTGACCTAATTCATGTGGCCTGTATTTTCCTTTGTCTTCAAAGTTAATTTGATGATCTCCGAGGAATTTTCTGTTAAAAGCCCAGTCACTCGTCTTCAGATTACAATCAAGTTGCTCATCGTTCCTAATAACTAAAGATAATAATGCTTCATCTGTCTGAAGAATGATGTGCTCATTTGAGAGTAATTTCTCATTTTTATTTCTTGTAACTCCGGTAACTTGGCAATCGAAGAGCTCCGATGAAACCTTATAAAATGGCAAAAATTTATTAATTTCGTCCAAAAAAATATCTTTTGAAGACTCCTCGATAATGATCAACCATTTATTTTTATCGAAAATAATTTCAAAATTACACAAAACAAACCCTTTTTCATCACATAATGATGAAATCTGGCCAAATTGATCGGATACATTGCTGCAATCGGATGTTACTTGTCCTTGTAAAAGGTTGAAGACAGAGTCAAAATCTCCGTCAAGATGAATAGCAACAGCGCTATCAAGACTAGCGGCTCCGAATTTTAACAGTTCAGAATTTAACAATTAATTTAATTATAAAAATTTTTAATAAAGATATTATATTAGCTTAGAAAATGAATACAGACATAAATAAAACAAAATGGAAGTGCAGAAGAGGCCTTAGAGAGCTGGATCTTTTGTTCAGGCGATATAGTGAAGATAATTTAGAATCTCTCTCAAAAGAAGACTTTGAGATGTTTAATAGTATTTTAGATCTTGATGATCAGCCACTATATGATTTTATTTTTAAAAATCAAACCTTGAATAGCCCTGAGAAAGAAAAATTCATTCTAAATAATTTAAAAAAATTCATAAGCAATTGAAACTATTTGGTCTTACCTTTGTCAAAGCGCATGAGGAAACTTATGGGGGCTAGCAACGGAGATAAAATGTTGATTGCTGAAATCAAAGCTGGGAATGAAGTGGCCTTTGAGGCTATTGTCCTTAAATATCGACCTAAACTAATGTCAGTTCTAATTGGATATACCAAGTCAAGAGATCAGGCTGAAGAAATATGTCAAAAAACATTTATGAGAGTTTGGCAAAAAATCGATACTTTTAAAGAAGAAAGCTCCCTTTTTACATGGATATATAGAATAGGAATTAACTTAGCAAAGAATGAATTTGCCAGTAGTTTTTACAAAAATTCAAAGATTACAGAGCGCTTAGATCAAGAACAGCATGATGTTCCGCAATATCGATCTCCTGAGATAGAATTAATGGCAGCTGAGTCTGAAAGTAAAATAATGCAATTCATTCAAAACCTTGACGAAGATACCAAAACTGCATTTTCATTGAGGGAGATAGAGGGCAGATCATATGATGAAATAGCCAAGATACTTGATTGTCCAATTGGCACAGTAAGATCAAGAATTTTTAGAGCTAGACAACTAATATTAGAATTTATGAATCAGGAGAACATTTTTAATGAATAAAAATTTAGAGAAACTATCTTCATTGTACGACGGCGAATTGTCTCATCATGAGATGCAGGAAATATTAAAAGAAATGGATTCAGACAAGAACCTAAGAAACACTTTTCATAGATTTGGGGTAATTTCCGAATTAGTGCAAAAACATTCAGATCAGCAAAATTCAAAAACTATAAGTCTTCGAAATTACTACAGAAAAATTAATCCAGTAATCATAAATATGGCAACAGCAGCTGCAACAGTTTTTCTTACATTAATTGTCTTATATCAGTTTGATGAGGATAGGTTTCAAGTTGATAGAGAGACCTCATTGCAACTTTCTTCAGCAATTTCAAGCGATCAAGCAAAGCTTCAATTGCTTAATGCAGACCAAAATATAATGGAGCACATGATTCAAATAATGCAATCGAACCAATCTAATATATCTCAGCAGGTTGCAAAAAATTGGATTCCAGTTGGCTTTTCTGTCGATCCAAAGAATCCTAATCAATATTCAAATGGAAGAAATAATTTGTTCTTTCATCTTGAAAATAAACAACTTGGTATTAAACAAGTAAAATACTTTAAAGCGAATAATAATTGGATATATTTAATACCATTAAAAGATGGAAGGTTGCTAACTGCTTATGGTGATATTCCCCCATCAATAGCAGATCAGATGATCCAATCAATTTACCAAAGGAATTAATATGAATTTACTTCATCAAAGGATTGTTCTTACATTTATTATAGGACTCTCATCAATAGCCAGTGCTGCATTACCTTCTAATATCTCAGATTTAGTTGAAACATCAGCACCTGCTGTTGTCAACATTACTTCTCGAAAAGAGGTCAAAATGCAAAATTCTTTTAGAGGCTTTGACGAATTTGAAAGATTCTTTGGTATCCCAAGAGGTAGAGGTTTCCCAGAGCAACAGCAGCCTCAGACAAGAGAAGCTGTTGCCTATGGTTCCGGATTTATTTTTAAGGGTGGGTATCTCCTGACAAACTTCCATGTGATAGATGAGGCTGAAGAAATCACTGTCTCTTTGAATGATAGACGAGAGTTTTCTGCAGAAGTAGTTGGTGTAGATCCTCTATCCGATCTAGCAGTTTTAAAAATTGATGGCAAAAATTTACCTAAGGTCTCTATAGGTAAAAGCGAAAGCTTAAAGGTGGGAGATTGGGTTGTTGCAATTGGTTCGCCATTCTCATTTGATTTTTCAGTAACTGCAGGAATCGTTAGCGCAAAAGGCAGGAGCATACAAAATCAAAATATTGGAAACTATGTTCCATTCATTCAAACTGATGTTGCAATAAATCCTGGTAATTCTGGAGGACCATTGTTTGATTTAAATGGAAAAGTTGTTGGAATTAATTCTCAAATTTACTCAAGAAGCGGAGGTTATCAAGGCTTAGCTTTTGCAATACCCATAGATGTTGCTATGGAGGTGGCTAGTCAAATTATTAACGATGGAAGTGTTGCCAGAGGATATCTTGGTGTAAGAGTTGGCGAGGTTGATAATGATCTTGCTGAAGCTTTAAGCATGGAAAAACCCTATGGCGCGCTAATCACTGATGTTGAAAAGGGTGAGTCTGGAGATGATGCAGGTCTGCAAGCTGGAGATGTAATTATTGAATTTAATGGAAAAGAAATTAAATTTGGTTCTGACTTACCTCACGTTGTTGGAAGAATCCAACCAGAAACAAAAGCAAATGCAAAAATTATTCGTGATGGGAAAAATGTAAATTTAATGTTTATCTTAGGTGAGCTACCTGCTGATGAAAGAACATTTATTCCAGCAAAAACTGAAATTTCATCTGACCCACTTGGTTTAAAAATTGAAGACCTCTCTGAAGAAAATTCTCGACCAAATGATCCTGAAAGTGGCGTATTAGTTCTTAGAGTGAATAATGGATCTCCTGCCTATGGTAAGTTGACAAGAGGAGACATCATTACTGAAGTTATTTCTCAGGGGAATAGATATAAAATTGAAGATACTAAATCATTTGAGGACCTTGTAAAAGAATTTGAGGAAGGCGATAAATTAGCAATTGTTGGACGCCGAAACAATAATAGATTCTTTGTTGCCGTAACTGTAGATTAAATTCATCTTAAATGCATCAGAAAAGCTGATAAGCGATCAGCTTTTCTTATAGAATAGTCATGCATTACAGATAAGATGAATAATATTAGAAATTTTTCAATCATTGCCCACATCGATCATGGGAAATCAACTCTGTCTGATCGATTGATAGAATATTGCGGCGGACTCTCACAAAGAGAAATGTCTGAGCAAATTCTCGATTCCATGGATATTGAAAGAGAGCGTGGTATAACAATCAAAGCTCAAGCTGTAACGCTAGATTTCAAGAGAGATGGACAAACTTATCAATTAAATTTTATTGATACGCCAGGTCATGTAGATTTTTCCTATGAAGTTTCTCGTTCATTATCTGCATGCGAGGGAGCTTTACTGGTTGTTGACGGATCGCAAGGAGTTGAAGCTCAAACTCTAGCAAATTGCTATACAGCAGTAGATCAAAACCTTGAGGTTTTGGCGGTCATTAATAAGATTGATTTACCTCAATCAGAGCCAGAAAGAGTCAAGCAAGAGATTGAGGACATGATTGGGATTGATGCAACCTCAGCGCCTCTAGTAAGTGCAAAAACGGGAAAAGGCGTTAAAGAGCTTCTAAATCTTTTGGTAGACAAGATACCGCCACCTGAGGGCAATCCTGATGCAGATCTTGAAGCTTTGATTATTGACTCATGGTTTGATGCATACCTTGGAGTAGTTTCTCTTATCAAAGTAATCAATGGTTCCATAAAAGAAGGGCAAAAAATAAAGGTATATTCAACACAGCAATCATACTTAGCTGATCAAGTCGGCATTTTTTCGCCAAAAAAGATTGCTAAAAAAGAATTAAACGTTGGCCAAGTTGGTTATATGGTTGCTGGTATAAAAAATATTCAAGGAGCCCCTGTTGGAGATACAATTTTAGATTCAAAAAATGATGCATCAAGCCCATTGCCCGGTTTTGAAAAAGTTATGCCGAAAGTTTTTGCCTCATTGTTTACTGTTGACTCAGATGAGTATGAAAAGTTTCGAGATGCTTTATCTAAATTGGTTCTAAATGATTCTGCTTTAATTTATGAGCCTGAGGTTTCCGATGCATTAGGTTTTGGCTTTAGATGTGGCTTTTTAGGAACATTGCATTTGGAAGTAGTGCGCGAGCGTCTTGAAAGAGAATATGATCTTAGCCTGATTTCTTCTGCACCCTCAGTTCAGTATCAAGTTTTAAAAACAGATGGTGAGCTTATTGATTGTGATAGTCCATCACAGCTACCACCAATGAGCAACGTAGATGAAATAAGAGAGCCTTTTGTAATCGCAACAATCTTAACGCCGAAAGATTTTGTTGGAAACGTAATTACTCTTTGTACTCAAAAAAGAGGCATGCAAAAAGAAATGACATATTTTGGTAATCAAGTATCCATTGTTTTTGAAATACCTCTTGCTGAGGTAATTATAGATTTCTTTGATCGGTTGAAATCTACGACCAAAGGTTACGCATCAATTGAGTACAATATATCGGAATTTAAAAAATCAGATCTTATAAAACTAGATGTTCTTTTAAATAATGACATTGTAGATGCTTTATCAATGATTATTCATAAAGATTTTGCTATGAGCAGAGGGAGACAAGTTGCTAAAAATTTACAAAAATTAATTCCACGTCAAATGTTTGATGTGCCCATTCAAGTTGCCATAGGTTCAAAGATTATTTCTAGAGAAACGGTAAAAGCTTTTAGAAAAAATGTGACTGCAAAGTTATATGGTGGAGATGTAACGCGTAAAAAGAAACTACTTGAGAAACAAAAAGAAGGGAAGAAAAAAATGAAACAGTTTGGAAGGGTATCGATACCTCAAGAAGCATTTTTGAATTATTTTAGCTCAGGAGACAAATAATGTTTGCAGATCCAATTTTTCTATTATCACTGGCAGTTCTGTTTTTCCTTTTAGGTTTATGGATTTACATGGTTTTAAAAGAAACATTAAATGATCATAATCAACAATTAATCTATATTTCCGGTCTATCGGTATCTTTGATAGGGATTTACAGAATTTTTATAAATGCTGGAGATCTTGGATCAGTTCTATTGATTGGCTCAGCCATTTGTTTAATTATTTATTTCATTGGCATCTTTAGTAAAAATAATTTGCTTCAAACAACTGGGCGGGGATGGTTTATCCCTGTCTTTTTAATATTTGTTCTTCGCACGTTTGCCTATGAGCCATATCAGATTCCCTCTGGATCAATGATTCCAGGACTTAAGGTAGGAGATTTCATTTTGGTAAATAAACACAGTTATGGTCTCAAAATTAATAGAATTGGTAATGCATTTGCATTGTCTAAAGATCCTGATTACGGAGATGTTGTTGTCTTCATTCCACCTCATGTAAATGTTCCATATATTAAGCGCCTGATTGGAAAGCCTGGAGATACAATCGGATACTTAAATAAAAAGATTTACGTTAATGGCCAGCCTATTGATCAGGAGTTAATTTCAACAAGTGCTGAAGAAACGCTTTTGAAGGAGACTTTTAAGAATTCAGAAAGGATTATAAGAATTGTAGGGGGTAGCGCCTCTTACCCTGAAGAATTTGAAGTTCCAAAAAATCATTATTTCGTAATGGGAGATAATAGAGATAATTCAAGTGATTCTAGGTATTTTGGATTCGTTCCAAGAGAAAATTTTATGGGTACAGGTCAATTAATATGGATGACATGGGAGTGTTGGACTTGTCTGCCCTCATTTGAAAGAGCTGGTTTTATTAAATAAATGCAATGAAAAAACCTACCCTAGCTATCAAGAAGTCGTATTTACAATTACCTCTTTTTAAACAAGCATTCGTCCATAAAAGCTCTTCAACTCACCAAAACAATGAACGTCTAGAGTTTTTGGGAGACGCGGTTCTTGAAATTTTTATATCTGAGTATTTGTTTTATCGTTTTAGTGATTTGGATGAAGGTAGATTAACTCAAATGAGAGCATCCCTAGTTAATACCAAATCCCTTGCTGAGATTTTTTTAAGACTGGATTGCAGAGATTTATTGAGTACTTCAAAAGGAACAAAAAACCTAGATGAAAGTCACAAATATTCAATTTATGCAGGTACTTTGGAGGCATGCATTGGAGCAATTTTCATAGAACTTGGTTTCGAAGAGAGTAAAAATTTTATTTTAGATCTTTTTAAAAGTAACTTCTCTAATCTTGATGAATTCATTGATTTCAAGGATGCGAAATCAAAACTGCAAGAGGTCTTGCAGGCAGAAGGAAGTGAACTTCCGGAATATTCAGTCATCGCTAACAAAGAGGGTAATAAATTTTATTGCACTGTAATTTTCAATGGCGAGACTTTTCAAGCTTCTGCAGCATTAAAAAAAGAATCTGAGCAGAAGGTATCTGAGCTGATTTTAAATAGAGTTCATGAATTATGACAAAACAGTTTTGTGGCTATATATCAATTGTTGGAAAACCCAATGTCGGTAAATCTACACTACTTAATACTATACTAGATAAAAAAATATCAATTACGTCTCGTAAATCCCAAACTACTAGAAACAACATCATAGGTGTTAAGACTGATAATGAATTCCAGATGATTTTTCTAGACACGCCAGGCATTCATATGCAGGCAAAAAAAACATTAAACAAAGTATTAAATCATTCAGCATTGAGTGTTATTCAAGACTCAGATTTGGTTTTATTTGTGCTGCACCGCACATCATTACAGAGTCAGGACATGCAAGTCTTAGAGAAAATTCAAGAAAGTAAGGTTCCAGCTATTTGTGTTCTAAATAAAATAGATCAAGTGCAAAATAAAAATGATTTACTGCCATTGATAAAAGAAATTGATGCAATGTATTCGTTCTTAGATTACGTCCCACTTTCAGCCAAACACAACGATGGGATCGGAGATCTATTAGGATGCATTAAAAAATCTCTACCAGAAAATAATCATTTATATCCATCTGATTCTGAGGAGAAGGAAATCCCAGATAATTTTTTTATCAGCGAGCTAGTAAGAGAAAAGATAATTCGTTCATTGGGAGATGAATTGCCTCATGAAACCTATGTAGCGGTTGAAACAAAAGCCATGGAAGGGAAAATGCTATCTGTAGGAGTGATCATATATGTTGCACGAGATAGTCAAAAAAGTATTGTTATTGGACATGAAGGCTCTAATTTAAAAAGAATAGGCCAACAAACAAGGATTGAGCTAGAAAAAATGATCCATAAAAAAGTTTTACTAAAAACTTTTGTAAAAGTTAATAAAAATTGGAATAACGATGCTCAATATTTAAGCAGCCTTGGAGTAGGCAGCAATCAAGATGCCACATAATTGGGAGTCTTGCTTTCTTTTACATGCAAGGTCTTTTGGCGACACTTCTGTCATTGCGGATATTTTTACAGAGTCCTCTGGAAAAATTTCAATTATGGCTAAGGGAGCTAAAAATCCACGTTCTAAATTCTTTGGTCATTTACTTCCTTTCTCAGCGCTAAAGGTTATTTTTACAGGTAAATCTGAGATGAAAACCCTAACGCATATAGATTCAAATTTTGTTTCTCAATCCATCAAAGGCCCTCATGACCTCTATACATATTTATACGTAAATGAGCTAATGATTCGTTTGTTGCCTAAAGGACTGCCAAACCAAGAGCTTTATCATCTTTATCAAAACTTTGTTGAGCTTGCTAGGGCAGACGCAATTTCTGAGACAGATCTAAGAGTCTTTGAAATAGATCTTCTGGATGTTCTTGGTTATGGTATAAATTTTGATACAGATACTAAAGATAATTCTCAGTTTCAAGACTCAGTTATTTATTCCTATGTTCCAGAAAAAGGATTTCACAGTGCAGGTAATACCGAGGGTTTTAGTGCTGAGGAAATTTTAAGGATTAAAAATAGATCACTAAAAGGCATTGATAAGTTAAAATTAAAAAAATTATTGCAAACTGCTATCAGCGCATGTCTTGATGGCAGAGAATTAAGCAGCAGAGAGTTTTTTAAAAAAATTAAAATATGATTTACGGCATAGGAACAGATTTAGTAGATTTAGAAAGGATAAAAAAAATTAAATCCTTATCTACTTTTGCTAAGAAAATTTTGGGCAACCAAGAGCTCGAAAAATATAAGCAATTGACTGACGGATACAATCAATCATACATTGGCAAACAATTTGCGGGTAAAGAGGCGTTTGTAAAAGCTTTAGGTACAGGTTTTAAAAACCCAATCTTTCCAAGGGATATTCAAATATTAAGAAACTCTTTTGGTCAGCCTGAGGTATTGTTGTCTGATGAAGCAAAATCTTATGTTGAGAATTTGGGCATCACCAAGACCCATGTTAGTCTAGCCGATGAAAGCAATCATCTTATAGCATTTGCTGTTTTAGAAACATGAATAAAATTCTTCTATTGGGGCCGCCTGGCGCCGGAAAAGGTACTCAGGCAGATCTTATTTGTAAATCTTTAGCTTTTCCTAAAATAAGTACAGGTGACATGCTTCGTTCGGCCATCGCCTCTGGAAGTGAATTAGGTAAAAAGGTAACAGACATTATGAACTCTGGAGGCTTAGTTTCTGATCAGATTATTATTGAGTTAATTTTAGAAAGAATTTCTCAGCCTGATTGTACTCAAGGCTTTTTATTTGATGGTGGCATAAGAACAGTCGGCCAAGCAGATTTATGTGTCGAAAATAATATTGAATTTAGCCATGTTATCGAAATTAAAGTTGAGGACAATGTCATTGTAGATAGAATGTCAGGCAGGAGAGTGCATCCTGGCTCAGGTAGAAATTACCACCTTATCTATCAACCTCCCAAAAACGAGGGTGTTGACGATATTACTGGAGAGCCTCTAATTCAGAGAGACGATGATATGCCTAAAACAGTTATGCACCGTTTAGAAGTTTATCAAAATGAGACTAAGCCTCTTGTTGAATATTATAAATCGCTAGAAAGCAAAAGTTCACTTAAATATGTTGCCGTAGATGGCTCTCAAGCAGTTGAGAAAGTGTTTGAGGATATTGAACAATCTTTATAATTGAATGAAAATTCTTTCATTTGATGTAAGTGGAAATTATTCATCGATCTCCTTTTTAAATAATGAGGAAGTCAACACTTTTACTCAAACTCATGATCGAAAAGAACGTCCAGATTGGGATAAACTCATTGAGAGTATTGGGTTTGACTCCAATAAGGGCTTTGATGAGCTTAATGGTATTGCATTTGCCTGTGGCCCAGGCTCATATACTGCTCTAAGAATCACAGCTTCATTTTTAAAAGCTATTGCTGAAGTGAAGAAACTACCTTTAGTTCCAATTTCTAATTTAGAATCTATTGCAAAAGAATCATCCAACTGGATAAATGAAAATGAAGCAAAAATTTTTGTAGCCATCGAAGCCGATGCAAATGAAAGCTATTTTTGTTCTTATGAAAAAAATAATGATGAGGTTTGTGCAATCGAAGAAGAATCAGTCATTACAATGGATCTTTTATTAAAAATGTTAGATGAGGAGGGTTGTTATTTTGCTGGGACAGGCTGGCCAAATTCGATAGAAAAACATCCTAATTTTTTATCACAAGCAATTGGAGGTGCCGAGTCAGTTGCAATCATTGCGAAAAAAAAATTAGAAACCAATAAAGACTTTCCGCCTGAGGATGCTAATCCGGTGTACCTCAAAACACCTGAGTACAAAAAATCATGATCGCAGATTTTTTTCTAGCATTACTTCTTTCGTTAATTCAGGGTTTGACTGAATTTTTACCAGTCTCAAGTTCAGCACATTTATTATTACCATCACTCATTTTTGGAACAAAAGATTTTGGGATAGTTTTTGATATTTCGGTGCATGCCGGTACTCTTGCAGCAGTTATATATTATTTTAAAAAAGAAATTCAGGGCTTGGTTCAAGCATGGAAACCTTGGACAGATAACCGAGATCAGCGTAATTATTTGTTGGGACTAAACCTTTTAGTAGCAACTCTACCAATCGTTATTGTTGGATTATTTTTTTCTGATTTCACAGACTCTAGATTTGCTAATCTAAACTCAATTGCATGGACGAATCTCATATTTGCTGTTTTATTATATTTTGCTTTTAGGTCCTCTACTCAAACAAAATCTTTAGCAGAGTTAACTTTGACCGCTGCCTTTATAATTGGCTGCTTTCAGGCTTTAGCTATTTTTCCCGGAGCTTCAAGATCTGGTATGGCCATAACAGGAGCATTGCTTATTGGTTTAAACCTAAAAGATACCTCAAAGTTTGCATTTTTATTGAGCATTCCAACCATTTTGGGAGCTTTGGTATTAATGTTTTTAAAGGGGGCCTACTCATTAGAGTTAAGTGATTTGCTAATAATCTTAACCGGTTTTTTTGGCTCAGCTTTTGTAGCATTTTTTACTATTAAAAGTTTTCTTAAATTTGTTGAAAAAATTGGCATGACTCCATTTGTTGTTTATAGAGTCGCCCTAGGAGCTATTCTTTTGCTTCTATGATGCCACCTCTTATATATTCATCAGATCAAAACAAATCTATTGCTGAGGAGCTTGCAAGTTTTATTGGAACTACTTCTTGTGATGCAAGACAAATGATTCAATATTGTCATCTCTATCTTTCAGACTCAGGCTTATCATTTTTTCATCCAGAAGCAAGATCAACTAAGAAATTTAAAATTGATTTTAACTCGGGCACAACACGTTGGCGCATAAACAGAGCAGATCATGAAAAGCTAATTAAAAAGGCTCTCGGCAAACATGAAGCTCCATTAAATATTCTTGATTGTAGTGCTGGCATGCTGCAGGACACTTTGTTGTTTCTAAGCCTTGGTCATAAAGTCACAGCT
>CABXUO010000011.1 GCA_902515455.1 uncultured SAR86 cluster bacterium | reverse complement strand
ATTTCTGCCAAGTGAATCATCATCTAGAAAATCTTCAAAATAATATTTTCCATTTGGTATTTTTCTGATCTCATCTCTTGTAAGTTTTTCTGAGTAGTCTAAAAGAGTTTCAACACAATTTTGCACTTGTTGATGTCCAACCTTTTTTATTATCTCCTTATATCTTTTAACGCCTGTCAGACATGCAGCTATTTGTCCTCCTAAATCTCCTTTTAAAGCTTTAGGAACCCTACTATTTGCAAGAATAGTATCAAATAGTGATTGATTTGGAGTGCCCGCTTTAATAAGAGTCGCCATTGATAAGATTAATCCCTCTGCATGAAGATCTGTAGCTGCAAAATTTACACTTCCTGGTGCAAATCCACCAATATCAGCATGATGTGACATGGTGGCAACATATCCGACTAATCTTTTTTTAACAATAACTGGAGAAACTATTGCAAGATCTGGTAAATGAGTTCCCCCGTAATAGGGATCGTTGTGTACATAAATATCTCCGTCTTCAGCAACACCATTAAACTCTTTTGCAAATAGCCTTCCTAAGTCATGCAAGCAACCCAAATGACAAGGAACTGCAGTAGCCTGTGCAATTGTCCTTCCGTCAGCATCAAAAAGCGCAGATGTGCTGTCTCTACCATCAGTGATTAAAGGAGAGTGAGATACCTTATATAAAACTTGTTGAACCTCTTCTGCTGCTGTGTCTAACAGCCCTCTGACAACTTCAGTTGTTATAGGGTCTGAAAAAATTTTTTTAGAGCTCATAATTAGACATTAATAATTAAATTATTGTAATTATCCACTTCTAATGAATGTCCATTATGAACTAAGGTTGTCGTATCAGATTGCTCAATTATGGCTGGTCCTTTAAATTTAATACCAGGATAGAGTTCATTTCTAGAATATATTGGAATTTTCTTAAATCCATCTTTACTAGAAAAGCATACCTCCCGATATTTTTTGTTAGGTTTTAGTTTTTTATAATTTTTTACTTTCTCTAGAATAGATGCCTCATTTGAATCTTTCTGATGAACTGCCCGAAGAGTTACGAACTCAACATCAGCGGATACATCGCTGTAGCTATAAGTACTCTGATGCGTCCTGTGAAATAATTTTTCTGCCAAAGCTATGGAGTCTTTATTAATGCTAGTTGGAATGGGTATTTCAATTTCATGAGACTGACCCAAATATCTCATTTCAACGAAATAACTTTTATTGATATCTTTTTTCATTACTTGGTCATCTTTCATTTTTTTGTCACATAATTTATCCAAAGAATCAAAAGAAGCTTTAAGTTTTTTCCATGAACTATTTACCGTCTTAATTTCATAGCTTGCCATGGCTTCATGTTGAATTGGTGCAAGCATTAAGCCAAGCGCAGAAAGAACTCCTGGAGTTGGAGGAATCAATATTTGTTTAATGGACGAAATTTCAGCTAATTTGCCACTGTGGATTGGACCCGCACCACCAAATGGCATTAAGGTAAATTCTCGAGGATCATGTCCCTGTTTAATAGAAACTAGCCTCAAAGTTTGAGCCATATTTGAATTAACTATTTCATGAATACCTAAAGCTGCCTGAGTCAGTGAAAGTCCTAAGGGTTTGCATATTTTGTTTAATATAGCTTTTTTACTTTTCTCAATATCAATATTTAATGATCCTGCAAATGTATCCTTGTTTAAATAACCTAATACAAAACTAGCATCCGTAACTGTGGGATTCTCTCCACCTTGAGAGTAACAAGCTGGTCCAGGAAATGCTCCAGCACTTTCAGGCCCAACCTTTAATGCACCACCAGCATCAACATATGCAATACTACTTCCGCCGGCACCAATAGTCCTGACATCGATCATAGGAATATTTAAAGGATAATCCTCAAAACCTCCATCATTTGTAATAATTGCTTTACCATCCTTTATTAAGGCAACATCAGTACTAGTGCCTCCCATATCAAGGCTAATACAGTCAGGATGACCCGCATTTAAACCAACGTTTGCTGCTCCAATAACACCTGCTGCAAGACCTGATAATGCAGTTCCAACTGGTTTTTTACAAACATTATTAATTCCGCTAACACCTCCATTTGATTGCATTACATGAAAGGGACAAGTTGCACCATCTTTTGATAATGATTCTTGTAAATTGAAAAGATAGTTGGTAACTATTGGCTTTACGTAGCCATCAAATCCTGTCACTACGAGTCTTTTGTATTCTCGTTTTCTCGGCAATACTTCAGATGAAATTGATATTGGGATTTCCGGATAAAGTTTTTTAAGCAATTTTTTTGTCTTTTTTTCATGTGCAGGATTTGCATAAGAATGGAGGAAACAAACAACAAATACATTACAGAGCTCCTTTTCAACGAGATATTTAGCTTTTGCAATTAAATCTTTTTCATTGAGCTTCAAAATAATACTTCCTTTAAAGTCCATTCTTTCTTCAACACCTACACATCGTCTTCTTGGAGCTAGAAATAATGGCTCAACAGGATCCATATCCAAGTCATACATTTTTGGACGCCAGCCATAACCTATTTGAAGAATATCGCTACATCCCTCTGTTAAAAGCATTCCTACCCTGGCTCCTGTTTCAGTAATAATAGTATTTGTTGCTACTGTTGTTCCATGGATAATTCTTGATATATCTTCAGTATCTTTGCCAGCCAAAGAAAGCGTTTCACTCACTCCATCCATAAATCCAATGCTGAATTCTGGAGGTGTTGAAGGAACTTTATTTACAATCCAAGAATTTGAATTCAAGTCTTTAATAAAAATGTCAGTAAAGGTACCGCCAATATCAATTCCTATTTCAATATTTTTTGACATCAATTTACTCCCTTCTTCAATGCTGCATATGTAACAGTGAATATTTAAAACTATATACGAACCTCGAATTAAAAAAGATAGTTAAAGCACTTCTATTCTTATTTATTAACAAGGGGATATTTGAGGTTCATATTTTTTTAATATAAATAATAATAACTTTTATTATAGAACTTACAATGAAATTTGCTGAAAAATTCCATCTTAAAAAAACATTTTGTTACTTGTTTTATTAGATTTATATTATATATTTAATAAATATTTAAATTAAGTTGTTATGAATAACAAGCCAGTAAACGCTTCGCATACATCAAGAGTTATAAAAATAGGTGACAAAATTCCACCAAATATTTTCAAATTATTAGATGGCGATGTTCAATCAACAATTACATCTGATGAAGTTTTTAACAATAGTAAAGTTGTGTTATTTTCCGTGCCTGGCGCTTTTACTCCTAAAAGTACGAATGTTCAAATTCCAGGCTATCTTAAACATGCAGAACAAATATTTAAGTTTGGTATAGATAAAATAATTTGTGTTTCAGTGAATGACGCTTTTGTTATGGATGCATGGGGTAAATACTGTAATGTTGAAAACAAAATCCTGATGTTAGCTGATGCTCATTGTCATTTTTTTAATTCAATTGGCCTCGAGATGGACTGCACAAGATTTAATTTAGGTTACAGGTGTGAAAGATTTTCAATGATAATTGATAATGGAGTGCTCAAAAAATTAAATCTAGAGATACCTGGAGGTCCAGTAGAAGCTTCTTCTGCTGAAACCATAATTAAGAACTTATCAGGAGATTAAATATGATAGATATTGAAAAAAGGAATCTTAAACTTATCGATAAATGGCTTAATGCATGGAACCTACCAGGTGGATCTCATCAAGAAATGTTGGATTGCTATTCATACAAAAATGATCTTGAGGTTTTTGCTCCTATTCAAAATTATTATGTAGTTAAAAAAGGTGGTAGCAGAGATTTTTGGGATAAGGGTGAAGGAGAAATTGAGAATCAAATGAAGTCAAGGCAAATGGTTCTTTCAAATAAAATTGCTTTAGGGAATAAAGTTTCTATCGAAGGAAAAATCACAACTGAATCTTTAGACGGTCAAACAAATGAATGGAATTTTGCAGTCTTTTTTATAATTGATAATGAAACTGGTTTAATAATTAGTGATCATAGTTATATGCCAGATACTCCAGGCATGAAAGTGCTAAAATCAGAAAACTAATTATCTAAAATGCCAGAAATTATTAAAGAATTTCCTCCCGGGCCTGATAAATCAGTTGAAAGAACTTTCATTTCACCAGAACCATTTTCTATTTCTGAGTCAGTGAGAGGCTCTGCAAAAAAATTAGAAATATATGATCATTTAAATTTTTTAAAAAATAACGGATATTGCATTCTTGAGAATGTATTTGATGATTCTTTTACTGAAAATATAAGAAATACGATCATTGCTCTATCTGAGGAATCTAAAGGTAACTTTAAAGGGCTATCTGCTGCAATGTTATTAGGCAGAGATCCTATTTTTGAAGAAGTGATTACAAATAAAAAATTACAAGCCGTAGTTGAATTTGCAGTTGGAAAAGGAGCTTTATTATCTCAACTATTAGGTGGAATTAGGCCACAAGGTGGAGGAAACTTCGATATTCATATTGACTCAGCATGGACACCTGCACCATTACCTGAATATCCTCTGATGATTACCGCATGTATGCCATGTGAAGATTTTACCTTGGAGGCTGGCCCTACTAAAGTAATACCTAAAAGTCATTTAAAAAAAAGACAGCCATTACCAGAGGAAATCAAAAATGAAGAAGGTGCAATTCCGATATTATGTAAAAAAGGTTCGCTAGCATTTTGGTTGGGATCAACTTGGCATGGTAATTATCCTAGATCAAAAACTGGAAGGAGAGTTGTGTTGCATATTTCATTTTCTAGGTTAATGATGAGAACAATTGAAAATTATGACTTCCTTGATGAAGAGTGGCTGAGAGATAAACATCCATCAATAAGAACAATGCTTGGCAGAGATGATTTTTTAGGAACCTCGACAGTAACCAGTGGAGGCACTGACAGGAGCAAGACAATCAAAACATTCAACAGATCTCATTCTTGAGTGATAACTTGAACACAAGAACAGTAAATAACCAAGATCTAAATTACTCTTGGTATGTTCTATTCTTAATGACCTTTGCTTTTGCAGTATCATTTATCGATCGACAGGTCATGACTTTGTTAATCGAGCCAATTAAATCTGACTTAAATATTAATGATACTCAAGTCAGTTTATTAATTGGATTCGCTTTTTCAATATTTTATATATCAATGGCAATTCCTATTGCAAGATTAGTTGATCGAGGAAATAGAACAAAAATTATTTCACTAGGTATATTTTTTTGGAGCCTGATGACTGGTATTTGTGGGCTCGCAAAAAATTATTGGCAACTTTTCCTAGCGCGAGTTGGTGTAGGTGTTGGTGAGGCTACCCTTACTCCTGCAGTATATTCTCTTATTCCAGATTTCTTTCCAAAAAATAAACTTGGTACAGCGGTAGGCATATATATGCTTGGCATGTCAATTGGAACTGGCTTTGCTTTGGTTTTAGGCGGCGCCATCCTCAGTTATATGTCAAATATTGGTGACATTAATCTTCCTCTTATTGGCACTCTTAGGCCATGGCAAGTAACTTTCATGATAGTCGGCTTTCCTGGAATCTTACTTGCATTATTAATTAGAGTGACCGTCAAAGAACCTCCTCGAAGAAATATTTTTGAAAAAACAAATGATGAAGTTGCTAAAACTCGACTAATCACCTTTCTTAAAAAAAACTTTAAGACTCTTGGATTTATTACCATCGCATACTCGTTTGGAGGAATGGTATTTTATGGATTTCTTACGTGGATACCTGAGCATTTAAGAAGAGCTTTTGATTGGGACATAAGTAATGCAGGTTATATATTTGGTCTAATGCTAGCAATTTTTGGATCTTTTGGTGCTGTTTTGGGCGGTAGATTTCATGACTATTTATTTAGCAAAGGGTATCAGGATGCTCCAATAAGGTGTGCTTTAATAGTGTTCTCATTGTTAATGCCAATTATGGTTGTGACTCCATTGATTAATAACTCAGTTTTAACTGTTGTAATGTTGGGTGTTTTCTCCTTTACGATGTTTTTGCAACAAGCAATGTCGCCAGTTGCTATACAGATGATAGCTCCAAATCATGTGAGAGCTCAGGTTGTGGCTATTTTTTTCTTTATTTCAACTTTTTTTTCAATTGGTATCGGTCCAAGTATTGTAGCTATATTTACAGACTATATTTTTAAAAATGAAAATCTCTTATACCTTTCCATATCCACTGTTTC
Source organism: uncultured SAR86 cluster bacterium (assembly GCA_902515455.1). Lineage (GTDB taxonomy): Bacteria > Pseudomonadota > Gammaproteobacteria > Magnimaribacterales > D2472 > D2472. The sequence continues at coordinate 31,927 of CABXUO010000011.1, read as the reverse complement.
AGCAATATTTCTGCCCTTCTCAATTATCTCTTTATATCTCTGTTTAAAGCCTTACAAGACGAGCGTTGCTGAGGCTAACGATAGTTAACTTAAATTAATCAAACAAAATTTTAAGGAATCAGCATAACTGGATTATAAACTTGCACAACTAGACCTAGGTGTGCTAAATTTTATGTATCACAACATTTATTGGGGGAAGTGATGAAAAAATATTTTCTTAGTTATTTGATTTCAATGCCCATGGTTTTTTTGGGTCTAAATTCTACAGAACTTTCTGCACAACAAGAAATTGAAGAGATAGTTGTTTCTGCTACAAAAAGAGACGAAAGTCTTCAAGATGTCAACATTGCAGTAAATGCTTTTACAAATCAGGATTTAGATCAACTTGGTTGGGAGGATATCACTAGTGTTGCAAATCAATCACCGAATGTAGATATTAAATATGCTTGGGGTAACTCAATGCCTATTTATACTATTAGAGGTGTTGGTATGAATAGTTTTCAGGCAAGTGATACCGCAAGTGTGGGCCTCTTTATCGATGAGGTTTTTCAAACTTCAATTGTTAGCATGGGCGCTCAATTATATGACATGGAAAGAGTTGAGGTGCTTAAAGGACCTCAGAGTGCTTTATTTGGAAGAAATACCAATGGTGGTGCAATAAATTATTTCTCTAGAAAACCTACAATGGAATCAGAAGGATTTGTAAAACTTGATACTGGTAAATACGAAAAAAGAAAAATTGAAGGTGCTTATGGTGGTCAGATTGGTGAAAATCTAGCAGCAAGGATAAGTTTCGTTAGCAATCAGCAGAATGAAGGCTGGGTTTTAAATAGAACTACTGGAAATAAACAAGGTGAAGTTGATATTTCTTCAGTAAGAATGCAACTTCTATGGGAAAAAGATGATACTTCTGTATTATTTAAAGTTGCATCGAGTGAGGATAGATCTCAGCCAGTATACTTTCAGCATATTGGAACAAATAAACCTGGTGGTGGTTATTGTGATGCATACCTTCAAGGAAGGCTTGATCCAAACACGTGTTTTGATGTCCTAGGATATTCTGATACTGATAATGATTGGTATGCCGGAGATTATTCAAATGTTGCTGGCACACCCATAAATGAAGATGCTACTCTAGAAAATGATCATAAGCTTGCAACACTAACAATTACAAAAGGTTTTGACGGCTTTGATTTAAAATCAATTTCCTCTTATACAGAATATGATAGGGTGCAACCAAAAGAATCTGATGGAAATCCAGCATTATTTTTAGACTTTTTATTCAACACACAAATGGATGCATGGTCACAAGAATTCAGACTTGTTTCAAACAATGACTCTAGTTTTAGTTGGATTGCTGGAATTCAATTTTCAAAAGATGATGTAGCAGAAATACCTCCAAGAATTGGCTTCACATCTGACTGGGTAGGCTTTAATTTTTGGCTTTCCTATACTCAAGAAAGAGAAAATAATGCAATCTATGCACAAGGAAAATGGGAGCTATCAGATAAAACTAGCTTTGAACTTGGCGGAAGATATCTAAATGATAAAATGAGCATGGATGCATCAGTTGGAATAGCTTTTGGTTATCCTGCCCCTGCTCCAGCTGCAGTATTAGCATCATGTCCAAATGCATTTGTTGATCCCTGTGGACTTGACGAGAATGCATTTACTTGGAAAGCTGCTTTAAATCATACACCCAACGAAGATACTTTATGGTACTTTAGTTTAGCCACAGGATATAAGCCTGGTGGAATTAATGGAGGCTTAAATACAAACCCTCAGCTTTACAAACCATTCAAGGAAGAAGAAGTTGAATCAATCGAAATTGGCTATAAAGCAACTCTTCTAGATGGGAGAGCTACACTTAATGCTGCTTTATTTGATTATAACTATGTAGGTCTTCAGGCAGCTACAGCCCGAGAAACTGGTGATGGTTTAGTTTTAAATTTCTTAACAAATCTTGCTGATGCAGATGTATCTGGATTTGAAGCAGACTTTAAATATCAAGCGACTGATAATCTTCAATGGCAATTAGGTGTTGGAAAATTAAATACTTCAAACAATGATCCAGGTGCTAACTTCGATGGTCCACTTGGTAATTCTCCAAGAGTATTACCTAATGCTCCAGAACTCAACTACAACATCGCATTAGATTACTACAAACCCCTTGCTAGTGGTGGATCAATGAATGTATTTGTGGATTATGTATATGAAGGTGAGCATTTTAAGGAAGTTGTAAATATTCCAATGCTTGAAATTACAAATAAACTTTTAAATGCTCGAGTGACATGGAATTTATCTGATGATAAAACTAGCATTTCCTTCTGGGCTAAAAATTTAAATGATGATGTATACATTATGGATACACTTGGTGCCAGCGGAGCAACTGGATGGGGTGTTTTCGTTACAGGTATGCCAAGAACCTATGGGTTCAGTCTTGACTACAGATTTTAAAAATACATAGTCACAACTGAGGGGATCATTTGATCCCCTCTTTTTTTTATGAATTTAAAATTAAAAAATAAAAAAGTATTTATTTGTAGTGCTGATACAGACTTAGGCGCGGCATGTGTTGCTGAATACTTAAAACAAGGCTCTAAAATAAATGCGACATGTCTATCAGCTAAAAAATTAAAAAGACTCCTTAAAAGATTTGATGCTGATGAAAATGATAAAAATTTAAATATTCTAATTAATGATATTTCTAGTGAAAAAGATAGATTGATTGTTAAAAAATCAGTTCAATTAACAGATATTTTAATTACTCACGTACCGGGTCCTCCATCAGGAGATTTCCTTAAATGGACTAATGAAGATTGGTTAAAGTCCTTCAATGACATTTTTTTAACTTCAGCTCAATTAATAAATTTTGCGCTTCCCAGAATGAAGGACAAAAAAAGTGGATCAATAATAAATATTTCAAGCATGACAACTAATTTTCCAATGCATAATTTAGAACTATCAACTGTCTCAAGAACTGCGCTTGAAGGTTTCACTAAGAGCATAGCAAAGAAAAATGATTTTCCTGGTATCAATATAAACTCTATTCTCCCGGGTTATTTCTTAACTGAGAGCCTTGAAAATTTTATTAAAAGTAATCCAAAGTCTGATCAAGAAAATATTAAATTAAAATTATTAGAGAAAATACCGGTTGGAAGATTTGGTAAACCTGAAGACTTTGCTAAATTATGTTGTTTTGTGAGCAGTGAATATGGAAGATTTATTTCGGGCCAAAGTATCTTAATTAATGGCGGTCAAGTCGCTTAGTTTGATAAATCTAAATGTCGCATTGGTTTTAGCGTAAGAAAAATAAAAAAAGATCCCACTGGAATAAAAAATATACTTACGATTGACATAGAGTATTTTAATGCAGACTCATAACCAATCATATCTGTAATAACAGCTATTATTGTGGCTCCAAATGCATATGAAAATAAATTACTAAAAAGCATAAAAATGGCAGTTGTTTGAGCTCTCATATTATTTGGTGCTATTAATTGCATAATTACTGGTGGAAGACCCTGAGGTATTGAAAATAGGAAAGTTACAATGCATAACATGGTAACTGCAATGTAAATATTTGAAGAAAGTGGCATTAAAGCTGCAAATGGAATGGTCAAAAATGCAGCGTAAAGAACGGTTCTCATTGGTGCATCTTTATAATTTTTTTTAGACAAATAATCTGAAATCCATCCTCCAGTAAAAGGACCTAAAACTCCAAAAATCATTAATGCAAAGCCATAGATTAATCCAGCATCCACAATATTTACTTCATATGTTCTACGAAGCCATTCTGGAATCCACACCATAAAGCCGGCAACTACCGCACCATTAATGCATATGCCAATATTCAAATTTACAAAAATCTCCCTCAATCCCCATAGATAAATAATTACATCTTTAAAGCTCGATTGTTTATTGATATCAGCTTCAATAAATGATTGCCTCTTGGGTTCCTTAATGGTGAGAAGTAATAACAATACCATGATGCCGGGAATTGAAACTATTAAAAAAGTGATTTGCCAAGGTTTGATAATTCCATAATATGGCAATTCCATCAAAGGCATAGTTGATACTATGGAAATAACAGCACTACCTACTAACATGGCTAAACCTGCACCAAGATATAGACCAATAACATAAACACCAATTGCTCTTCCTAGTTTTTCTTTTGGAAAATAATCTGCAATCATTGAGTAAGCAGCTGGAGACAAAGCTGCCTCTCCCACACCTACTCCAACTCTAGCAAGAAATAAATAAAAATATGTCTTAGTAAGTCCGCAAAGCGCAGTCATTAGTGTCCATAGAGCTACTCCAATTGAAATTATTGTCACGCGATTTTTTGTATCAGCTAGTTTTGCAATAGGAATTCCAATAAATGAATAAAATATTGCAAAAGCTAAGCCTGCTAATAATCCAATTTGCGTATCTGTAATCCCTAAATCTTCTTTAATTGGCTGAATAAGTAAACTTAAAATTTGCCTATCAATAAAAGCAACTGTATATGCAAACATTAATACGCCCACTACATACCAAGGATAAAATTTAGATGATGAGTTCATATGAAAGGTTTTATGCTACTTTTTTAATTAATTTTTTTCGCAAAGCTCGTGATTTTCTTATATTAATTTGATTTTTTTCTATAACAACACCATAGATATCACGAGCAGATTTGTTGGATATTTTTCTATCTAAATAGTCATCTAAAACTAAATTCATATTTCTCTTGAGTGGATTTGAATGACCGCCACTTCCCGTTGTCCAAAGTTGTAAAATATCTCCTTTGATTAATTCGATGTGACTTTTTCCAGGAATTGATTTACTTTTTGCATTTTTTTTCTTGATAGCGGTTTTACACATTGGCCCATCATGCCCGCCAGATAATCCCCATGGATTAAATTTATGCCTATCTCTTCTCAAAGAAGCAGTGGCTTTTCCTCCAAGCCATTCGACCTCTGAATGAAATCCAAGACCGCCTCTCCATTTACCAGCACCACCCGAATCTTTCCATAACTCCATTTTTTTAAATCTAATAGGTAATTCAGCTTCACTCACCTCTAACGGAACATGATATACATTTGAAGCGTCATGATCAGTGGTATCAATTCCATCTTTTTTAGGTCTTGCTCCCATCCCACCCATCCAGGGTCCACCAATTGCTCCAACTATGCTTTCATTAGTTTTTTCATCTACTGAACCACAATAAATTACTGATGCTTGACCACAATTTGCAGCTGGATACCTATTAGGTATTGCTTTTGCAAGAACTCCTAATATCACATCGACTACTCTTCTTAATGAAACACTCCTTGAGGCTACTGGAGCAGGAAAAGTAGGATTTACTAGACTGCCCTCAGGGAATTTAATGGTTACTGGCCTGAAACCACCTTCATTATCTGGAGAGCTATCGCCTGTTAGGGTCCTAATCCCAAACATAACTGCTGAAGTTGCCGATGAGGGAACATTATTTATAGCTGTTTTTACCTGACCGGAAGTGCCGGTAAAATCAAATTTAATATTAGATTTTTTAACACTCATTTTAACTGCTATTTTTAAGGGCTCCTCATTACCAATTGAGCCATCATTGTCTACCCAATCATGAAATTTATAATCACCATCGGGAATATTTTTAATTTCAGATCTTGTTAATTTTTCAGTGTAATCCAATAAATTATCAACACCATTATTAAAATAATTTAAGCCATAATTTAATGTTAATTCACTCATCCTAGCTGAACCTATTTTTCCCGCTGCTATTTGAGCAAATAAATCTCCTTTGAGAGTTTCAGGAGTTCTGCTGTTTGAAGCCATCAATCCAATCAAATCATCATTTATTTTTCCCTGATCTATTATTTTAACCAACGGAAGTCTAAGACCCTCTGAATATAAATCATGTGCATAGACTGATGCACTTCCAGGAAGCATGCCTCCAATATCTTGGTGATGAATCATCACTGCTGCATATCCAATTAATTTATTTTTATGAAAGGCTGGAACGGCAATAGCAATATCTGGAAGATGAGTGCCTCCAGAATATGGGTCATTTACAATGTAACAATCGCCATCTTTTGCTACACCCTGAGGATAACTTTCAGCTATGAGCTTCCCTAAGACAGTAATACATCCCAAATGAATAGGTATTGAGACCGCTTGAGAAATATTTCGTCCTTTAGAGTCAAGTAAAGCTGAGGTAGCATCACATGCCTCATTTACCATTCTAGAATGAGCTGATTTTAGAATGATTAGTTGCATTTCTTCAGAAATTGAAGACAATTTTCCATATAAAACTTCTAAACTTATTCCATCCACTTTATCTATTCCTTTTTTTGTAATCTTTAACATTGAATGTGAATCTTTTCATTTGATCTTCTGTTCCATAATTAATAATACCGTCTAATACAGGCCCATTTTGATCAAAACCATTTGAATCATTCAAACCAACCATCCTTGCAAAATGTTTTCCAGGGTTTCTATCCAACATCTCTTGGGTAACTTTTTCTTTAATACATTCCTGAGTTTTAATCCTTCTATGATTCATGAATGTTGTTAAATTTATTCTTAAACCATCAGTTAATTTAGGAAATGCACCGTGCCAAAGATTTCCATGCCAAAAAATAAGAGATCCTGCAGGTGCCTCCACTGGAATAACATTACTTTTTTTATAGTCATCAGCACTCGGTTGTCTAGCTATTTTATGTGAATATGGCACAACAGCTAATGCGCCATCATCCTTAGTGTAATCAGTAAGACATAATACACTGTTGCAAGCATCCACCCATTCAGATGGGAGCTTACCGTTTGGTGATGGTTGAGTATCCGCATGAAGACCTAATGAATCTTTATAATTAACCCCTTTCCACTTGATAAATGAAGACATAGTAGAAAGTTGAGCTTGATTATTCAAAAAATATGATGACAAACATAGAATTATTTCATTCATCAACCATCTTTCAAAAATCGCATCTTCAAAAAGCAATTGATAAAGAACAAACTGACTGTCTGTTTGTGGGATAGCTTTATAATTTCCTGAGTTAGTATTTTGATCTAATTTCAGAGTATTACCTGTTTTCTTTTCAGCAATTTCAATTATTTTGGCTAAAATTTCTTTTCTTGTATTTTCGGATGCGACTATTTCTGGTGGTATAACTGTAAAACCAATATCTTCAACCTCATTTATATATTTTGCTAGATTTAGTTTTTCTATGACAGTATCACAGCCATAATTCTCAATACTTTGATTAACTTTCATAACTAAACTAATTATACGAACTGCTGGTCATATCTTCAATTAATAGATTTAGTTAACCAACTAGAATTAATTAATCATATAATAAAATTTTAGGATGCGCCCGTAGCTCAGCTGGATAGAGTACTTGGCTACGAACCAAGGGGTCGGGAGTTCGAATCTCTCCGGGTGCGCCAATGTCTATTTTGAATTATAGAATTTTAGCGTTGAATCTTTGATCGAAAGCAGTCGAACTAAAAAAATATCTTTTAAATAATTTTGATAATTTCGCCAAGGTGATTTATGACCTTGCTTTGGCATTTTGCTTAATGCTCTTTGAACATATCCTGAAGTAAAATCAATATATTCATCATCTACAACTGCATTAGGATCCTCCTGAGGAATACAGGCATTAACTCCTTGTTTATCCATTTGATTCAATAGTCTACATACATATTCACATGTAAGATCTGCCCTGAGAGTCCATGAGGCATTAACGTAACCAAAAGAAAATGCAAGATTTGGAACTCCACTCAACATCATTCCTTTATATGAAAGTTTTTTATTAGGTATCACCTTAACTTTGTCAATGGATACATCTATATCATTAAGCATATTAACTTCTATACCTGTTGCTGAAACTATGATGTCAGCAATAATTATTTCACCTGATTTAGTTAGAATTCCATTTTCGGTAAACTTTGCTATGTGATCTGTAACAACAGATGCTCTTTTATCTTTAATTGCATCAAATAAGTCACTATCCGGAACAAGACACATTCTTTGATCCCATGGGTTATACCTAGGAGTAAAGTGTTTCTCAACGTCAAAATTATCGCCAAGCTCATCTCGCACTAGATTAATAAGTCTTTTTTTAATCATTGCTGGATATTTTCTGGATAGATAAAAGCCGAGACTTGTTCTAAGAATATTTTTCCATCTGATTAAAAAATAAGTCAAACGCGAGGGAAATATTTTATTTAATGCTTTATTCCATGAGTCTTCACCTGGCGCTGAAACAACATAACTAGGAGATCTTTGTAACATTGTTACATGATCAGCTTTTTCAGCAATTGCAGGCACTAAAGTAACTGCAGTTGCTCCGCTACCTATTACGACTACTTTTTTATCTTTATAGTCCATGGTCTCATCCCAAAATTGAGGATGAATAAATCTCCCCTTGAATTCATCTTGATTGGGGAATTTAGGCATATAGGGGTTGTCATAACTGTAGTAACCACCGCATAAAAATAGAAAATTGCAAGTGATATCAAATTTTTGACCATTGCTGTCGATAGATAATTCCCATACCGATTTTCTTGAATCCCAATTGGAAGCAACAACCTTTTGATTAAAAGATATTTTTTTTCTTAGATCATATTCATCTACAGTTTCATTTAAATAATTTAGAATTGAAGGGCCATCTGCTATAGATTTTTTGTGTATCCATGGTTTAAAGCGAAATCCAAGGGTATGCATATCAGAGTCTGAACGGATGCCAGGATATTTGAAAAGGTCCCAAGTGCCTCCTAAAGAACTCCTACCTTCGAGTATTGCAAAAGATTTATTTGGGCAACTTTTTTGAAGATTATATCCAGCTGCAATACCCGAAATGCCCGCACCAACTACAATTATATCCTTATGCATTAATTGTCCCTATTCATATTTCTTGATAGATCTCTAATAGATTTAAATTCATTACCTTCATACCAATTTGGCCATTGTGAACTATTTGCCAATTCATTGCTAATATTAAAAATTACATCAATTGCTTGATTTAATCCATCTAAGTTCCATGATTTATCATATTCATCGGCTACGCCATGATAAGCATCCATTTGATATTGTTGTAAGATTTGATAACCAGCTTCCTTTCCACCATCGACCAAATCAAATCCTCCGCCAGAATAAAGCACTGGAACTCCTCTTTTTGCAAAACTAATGTGATCGGATCTATAAAAAAATCCTTTTTCAGGACTTGGATCTGGATTGATATATCTTCCAGATTTATCTAGTTCTTGTTCTAAAATATCCTCTAACTCAGATGCACCATAACCAATAACTACCATATCTTTAGTTAGGCCTGTTGGTAAAACAGCATCGTAATTAAAACCAGCAACAACGTTGGATAATTCTATGGGAGGATATTTTGCAAAATATTCAGAGCCCAATAATCCAGATTCTTCAAGAGTAAGAGCCAAAAACATAATTGATCTATCTGTTTTTATATCTGAAAACCTTTTAGCAAATTCCAAAACCGCTGCAACACCAGTAGCATTATCTACAGCTCCATTAGCTATATTATCAGCATTAGGCGCCAATCCATCTACAATGCCAATATGATCCCAATGTGCCATAAATAAGATATATTCATCTGGTCTTTTAAAACCTCTTTTGATTGCGGCAACATTGTGAGACTGAAGATATCTAACTTTATTATGTATTTCTGAGTTGAGGCTTAACCCTCTTAATGGAAATGCAGAAAAAGTTTTTTCTAAAGCAATTTCTTTTAAGGATTGATAATTAAAACCTGTGAAATTCAGAACCTCATCCAAAGTAATATCTCTTATCCATCCCTCAAGAACAGTTCTATCAGCTCCTAAATCTTCACGCTGTAAATCCAATTGTGGGCCTTGCCAACTATTTTCTACTACTGACCAAGGATAAGCAGCTGGTTCTTCCTCATGAACAATGATTGCAGCAGCGGCTCCTTGACGGGCAGCTTCTTCAAATTTATATGTCCATCTACCGTAATAAGTCATTGATCTACCATTAAAAAGTCTTAATTTTCCTGTAGCAAAGCCAGGATCATTAACAAGTATTACGACAGTTTTGCCTCTGACATCAATGTCTTCATAATCATTCCAGTTATATTCAGGAGCAACGATTCCATAACCAACAAATACAACTTCACTATCTCTGATTTTTCTATATTCTCTTGCCTGCTTTGTCCAAAAAACAACCTCTTTGCCAGTAATCATTTTTCTATCATTACCCCGAAAAGATAATGTTAAGTATGACGAATCTTTTAAAGTTATTTCTGATGCTGGAACCTCTAGAAGATAATTACCATTTAAAGGTTCAAGGTTGAGATCTTGAAAAGTTTTGGAAATAAAATTTTTGGTAAGTTTGCCGCCCTCTGTTCCTGGTGCCCTTCCCTCAAAATCATCGGATGCAAGTGTTGAAATCCAATACCTCAATCTTCCATCAGTAGTATCACTCAATGAGTCAGAACAACTGGATAAAATAATTAAAGAAACTAATACTAAAAGAAATAAATGATTTTTATTTATTTTCATGCCCATGTGTATATTCAGATTAGTAAAGTATAAAATATATTTCCTAATTTATGGGATAGATAAATATGAAAACATTAATCAAAGCTATAGCTATAAGCTTAATATTCGTCGTCAATACTCAGGCCTCTTTATTAGATGACTTGCCTGAAATAAAGTATGAGTCATTTACTTTAGACAACGGTCTTACTGTAGTTGTCCATGAAGATCGAAAAGTACCAATGGTTGCAGTTAACGTTTGGTATCACGTAGGCTCAAAAAATGAAAAGGTTGGCAAAACTGGATTTGCTCATCTCTTTGAGCATCTAATGTTTAATGGAACAGAAAATTATAATAGTGAATACTTTGAACCATTCGAAAAAATAGGATCAACCGATCAAAATGGAACTACTAATTCTGATAGAACTAACTATTTCCAAAATGTTCCAACTAATGCAGTAGATTTAGCCTTATGGATGGAGTCTGATCGAATGGGTCATTTGCTTGGAGTTGTTGATCAAGAAAAGCTTGATGAGCAAAGAGGCGTTGTACAAAACGAAAAGCGCCAAGGTGAAAACCAACCATATGGAAAAGCATTCACGAGAATTTCCGAAGCTGCTTTTCCGAAAGGTCATCCTTACTCATGGACAACGATAGGATCAATGGAAGATTTAGATGCAGCATCCCTTGAAGATGTTCAAGAGTGGTTTAAAACCTATTATGGTCCTAATAATGCAGTACTAGCTCTTGCTGGAGACATAGACATAGAAACAGCAAAGGAGAAAGTTGAGAAATACTTTGGAGACATACCTGCAGGTCCGCCTTTGGTTAAACCTGATGTATGGATAGCAAAAAGAAATGAAGAGAAGCGCGACATCATGTATGACAATGTCCCTCAGGCAAGAATATACAAAGTTTGGAATGTCCCGCCCAGAGATACTGAAGCGGCAGCTCATTTTGATCTAGCATCAAGTATCTTAGTGGGGGGGAAAAACTCACCTCTATTCAAAGAACTTGTTTACGAAAAACAAATTGCAACCAGTGTTTCTGCTTTTTACTACGACAGGGAAATTGCTGGGATGTTCATTGTAACCGTTGATGTGGCTGCAGGCGAAGATCCAATAGAAGTTGAAAGAGAAATGGATAATGTTCTGCAAACATTTATACAAAAAGGTCCAAATAGGAAATTACTTGATGCTGAAAAAACTAAAGCATTGGCAAGTTTCATAAGAGGGGCACAACGAATTGGTGGTTTTGGTGGAAAATCTGATCTACTTGCTACCTGTCAGACTTATACTGGAAATCCAGGGTGTTATATAAATAACGCAAAATATATTGATGAGAGCACTTCTAGTAAAATTAAATCAACTTTTTCAGAGTGGATCGATAATACCCCCTATGTTCTGACTATTTTACCTAGTGATAAATTAGCAACCAATGAATCAACAGTAGATAGGTCCAAGGGCATTCCCTATCCTACTGAAAAAATTTCGTTTAAATTTCCAACTTTGCAAACTGCAGAACTATCTAATGGTGCGAAGGTTGTCTTAGCTGAACGAAAGAATATTCCCTTGGTGGAAATGAATATTCAATTTGATTTTGGATATGCACAAGAAGATGCTGATCAAATCGGATATACCAACTTTATGATGGATATGCTCAATGAGGGCACAAAGAAATATTCCTCATTAGAGTTTGATGAAGTTTTAGATTCACTGGGTGCAAACATGGGATTTGGTTCAGATTTAGATACATCTTATGTATCCATCTCTTCTCTTAAATCAAATCTTGATGAAACTTTAGATCTTGCAAAAGAGGCAATAATGTTTCCTACATTTCCTGAAACTGAGATTGCAAGAATTAAAAACCAAACACTTGCTGCGCTCAAAAGAGCTGAGTTTCAACCAGGTTCAATAGCTTTTAGAAATATAGGTAATCTCTTGTATGGCGAAGATCATCCTTATGGAAAGCTAAGAATCGGATCTGGAGCAACTCGAGCAATTGAAAGCATTAATAGCAAAAAATTATCAAATATTCATAAGCTAGCTTTAAATCCAAATCATGTAACTTTTACCGTTGCAGGTGATATCACTTTAGACGAAATTGTTAGCCTGCTTGAATCTAAATTTGGAAAATGGAGGAGTGGATCAGATACTGATTTGAAAAATATACCAAATGTTGCTTTGCCAGAAAAAAGGAAAGTTTATTTGATAAATAAACCTAATGCCGAACAATCTTATATTGTTGCAGGTCAACTATTACCTCCATCTGCTACATCTGAAGAATTTAAAATTGATTATATGAACTATGCAATTGGTGGTAGCTTTACTTCAAGGCTTAATATGAATCTAAGGGAAGATAAAAGCTGGTCATATGGTGTTAGGACTCGATTGGGTGATGCTAAAGGCCAAAGATCAATGCTCGTTACTGCTCCTGTTCAAACTGATAAAACTTCTGAATCAATCACTGAGATAATAGATGAGTATGATGCATATTTATCATCATCTCCTACCACTGAGGACGAATTAGCCAAAGGTAAAGCATCAAAGATACTGCGTCTTCCCGGTTTATTTGAAACACTTGGCTCTTTGAGGGCAGGAGTTTCTAATATCGTAACTTACGATCGAGACTTAGATTATCTGAATCAATTGCCTGCACTTTACGATCAACCTTCAATAGAGGATGTAAAAGAGATGGCACAGAAATATATTAAACCCAATCAATGGACTTGGTTAATTGTTGGCGATCTAGAAAAAATTGAAGAGCCTATTAGAAATTTAAATTTAGGCGAAGTGGAGATATTGGATTAATGGGCGAACCAATATCTATTAGTAAGAATCTTGCTAAGAAAACATTTAGTTCAAATGCTCATTCTCCAATTTATGATTTTGGTACTGACATAAACTTTACTGATTTAGAAGTTTTTACAAAAGGCCAGCCATTTAATCAATTTAAGGAATTACGAGAAAAGGCGCCTATCTTCCTTCATCCACCCTTTATAAATGATCCAGAGCCTGGGTTCTGGTCATTGACACGTCATGAGGACATACTCAAGGTTTCCTCTGATCCTAAAACCTTTTCATCTCAAGCGGGTACAGGAACCATGATAACCCTAGGCAGTGAAGATCGTAGACACCCCAAACTGTGGCGCTCTGCAATTGATCACATGCTTAATCTTGATGGTGACTTACATATTAATCTTAGACGAGAGCATATGCCGTTTTTTAAGCCTGATTATGTTGCAAATCTTCGCATCAAAGTAAAAGCAAAAGTTAGCTCTTTATTGAATGCTATTAATACTGAAGACGAATGTAATTTTGTGACTGCCTTTTCTCAACAACTGCCAATCTTTACTTTGTCTGAAATTTTAGGCATTCCTGACGCTGATAGACAAAAGCTTGTGACTTGGATGGAATTCTTAGAATTGGCTCAATATATTCAAGTCGAGCAATTAAAAAAAGAAATGGAGGGAGAAGTTACAAACGAACCAGTAAATACCGACATGATTGATATGTTTAATGCAATGGTGGATGAAATGTTTGAATATGGCAGAGATATTTTAAACTCTAAACGAAAAAATCCATCTGATGATTTGCTATCAGCTATTGCAAATGCTGAGTTGGAAGGTCAAAAACTAAGTCCAGAGTTTTTAGATGGTTCATGGTTATTAATTATTTTTGCTGGAAATGATACTACTAGAAATACACTCAGTGGGGCAATCAAACTCTTAACTGAAAATCCTGACCAAAAACAAAAACTTATTGATAATCCAGAATTAATGCCTAATTTTCTTCAAGAATGCATTCGCATGGTCTCTCCAGTGATTCATATGCGCAGGACAACTACCTGTGAAACGGAGCTCGGAGGACAATTAATGGGTCCTGGTGAAAAAATTGTTATGTGGTATGGAGCTGCAAACAGAGATCCGTCAGTTTTTGCCAATCCAGATAAGTTTGATATCGAACGTGAAAATGCCGATAAGCATCTTGCATTTGGCATTGGCAGACATACATGTGTTGGAAAGCCAGTAGCTTTGATGCAATTGGAAGAATCTTACAAACAAATTTTAACGCGCTTTCCAAACATTCATATGAGTGGAAATTGGAAAGTAGCGCCAAATAACTTTGTTCATGCGATTCAAGAAATGCCAGTTAAATTTTAATTCAGCAAATCATGACTAAGAGTATCTGGTTCCAACCTGTTTCTATTGAGGACTTTAAGGACTCGTCCGTCAATATGGATAAGTATCTAGATGTGGAAGTCACCGAAATTGGTGATGACTTTATCATCGCAAAAATGCCAGTAACAGAAAAAACTAAGCAGCCTTATGGCATTTTGCATGGTGGAGCCTCGTGTGTGCTTGCTGAAAGTGTGGGCAGCATAGCTGCAGCATTAACAATGGATGGTGAAAAAAAATATCCGGTTGGCATTGAAATCAATGCTAATCATATATCTTCACCAACAGAAGGACACATTCATGCTAAGGCAGTTCCGGTGCACATTGGAGGATCAACTTCAGTTTGGAATATTGATATTACTGATGATAAAGGTAAACGGGTTTGCTTCTCAAGATTTACGGCCTTACATAAGACCTATCCTAAGAACTAACAAATATTTGGCCTTAAGTGATACTTAAGGCCAATTTAGATACTTATTTATTCTTCAAAATCTGAGGCAACAGTAATATGCACACCACCAAATTGAGCTGGTGAATAATGCTGAGTTTTAACAACCCATTTACCATTTTCCTTAATCCAATTCTGCGTCACTTTTGTTCTATAGTCGCTTGATTTAGATCCATTGATGGCTATCCCTTCATAATAAAATCTTACATAGACTACATCATCAGAAAGTTCAGCAAACTCTGGATAGTAGATATTTAAAGCACCTGCCTGACCACTGGCTTTCCACTGAGCAGCGGTTGTTTTCGATAAAGCCTTATGAAAGCTACCATCCGAATTTGAATTGTATGTTCCTGATGCACTTTCCATAGATGCAACGGTATCCCAATTCTGATTTGCTCTTGCATCAAAATACTTTTCAAAAGCAATCGCAACTTCAGCCTCAGCCTTTGAGGGAGCGGCATCAATAGCCTGAATAAAACCAAACATAAGTGCACTAACTATAAATAAATTTTTCATCATTTCTCCTTGTTTAATTAAATATTAGCATTATGCATCTAAAAAATACCTACTTTTTTATAGACAAAAAATGTAAAATACATAGATATCAAGAGCAGGATTAAATTCCTCTCCAACCTGCCCTCTCTGGCAAGGTGGAAAAATGATATGGCTTTCAGCAACTAAAGGAGGAAAAATGAAAGACTGCAAATTTACCAAGATAAATAACTCGGTAACCATGCGTGAATATAGCACTGGGGATTATGGTATTACATTCTTAGGTGGAGGTTCTCACGGTTGGTATTTCGAGTTTTCAAAAGAGAACAAACTTAAATTTAAACAACAAAGAAGTGCTTATGGTGTTGGAAAAGTTTCTAGAAATGGCCTAAAAAATTGGCATGATTTTAAATGGCACATCAAAAGAGTCTTAGAAAAAGATAAGCTACCCCCAAACATTTTAAAGCTTTACAAATGGAGATATAGCCAATCCATTGAATACAAATATTCTGAAGAAAGAATTGGCGGTATTGTCTATTTTAAAAGGGTTAAAAAATAATTTAGTTTACCTAATCTTATAGCCAATTATCAGTTGAGTATTCAATATTATATTCGTCACATAAATTCCTTAATTCAGCAACTGTAAACCTTTCCTCAAAGGTAAAGCCCTTCCAAAAGCAACAAAGGATGAACTTTGCTACATGTTTTTGACGAATTATCATGAAATATTCATATTCATCGGTTCCCCAAAACTCTTTCACACCGTCTCCAAGATCATGCTCAGTAAAATGAAGGTTACCTTTATCATCCCAGTCAACGTGAACGTTGTGGTTAATTTTTCCTTGTGGAAGTTCATACTCGCAATTAAATACTTGCATATTTTTCTCCAAAAAATTTACACCCGGAATTAGGTGTAATAGATGTATGCAGGGGAAATGAAATAGGGAAGTTATTTCTAAAGCTACACTTATTTAAATGGTGATTTTTTACTGAAATTCAAGGTTTAAAAAATGACTATTCCAGAGCTAATAAGCAAAAAAAGAAACAACATCACATAGATTAGCTCATGGGTATAAGCAAACAACATCAAGGGTATTAATGACGGTAAAATGCCTCCTAAAGCGTAATCATTTAGCTTACTGGCAGTTTCAGATGTGAACTCAATAAATTCATTTGAGTGTTTGGTAATAGACTCAATGGCTGCATCTGCTGCAAAGATAGTCGAGGGAACTATCACAGCAGTTGATGCAACAATCCCAGTGCTTTGAATAAAATATCTTCTTTTCATAATTTAATGATACCCAATTGGATTATATTTCTTATTTTTTAAATCTAATAACTGCGCAAAAGCTCGAAACCACTCCTCTAATAATTCTTTTTCTTCATTAAGATGGTTGAGAGTATGTTTAACGCGTTTTTTTAAATGCTTCCATTGCTTTTCAATTCGATAAACATCAAGATTTACCAGCCCATTTTCATCTAGTAGATTAAGATCAGGCTCTTGATTCATTTCTACTAAATTACGATGCATGCGATAAAGCCTTCTTTGAATTCTTTTATATGCCTTTAGTTGTATTTTATATTCTTCGATTAAATCTTGTGGCATATAAGATGCAAATAGGTCCAATTGAACTTGCTGTTTTTTTTTAAATTCCAATTGGAAGATTTGCATAACTATTTATGTTTTTGCTTGAGATGATTGATGAAACCTAGAGCATGATCCCAATGCTCATATGCCTTAGCAGGGATTGATGCATTAGAATTTATCAGAGATAAGACATTTTTATAAAAGGATTCTGCCTCATCTCTAGAAACAAATAACAAAAGAGATTTGATAATTCTGGTTATACGTAATTGATTATGATTATGGAAACGTTGCCAATGGTCATTGCGTGCTAGAAATCCTAAAAAAAAATTCTTCGAAGCCATAAAATTATTCGTAATTATTGGATCCATACGTATCCGTTCAATCAATGCAGGATCTTCTATGTAAAATTTATTCAGACTCATACTGCTACGTTCATTTAATGGAAATAATTTTTGGATAAAGTAATGAGTGGCCTCAATTTCAGTATCTGAGAAATCCCATATCTGGTGGATCAGTCTTCCTTTGTTGTCTGGCTCTAGACCCTTCAAAAACTTATAAATGTCCATCAATGATTAACCTTTACGGGCAAGTTATCTAAATAGTTATATGAATTTGATTTTAGGATGGTTGAAAATTCCTTTGGCGGGAATAACATCTCTAAATCATCAATCTCTTGACCGGATGTTATTAACTTAGACCTTATCATTAAAAGAGCTGATTCATTGCGAGTGGCAACAAAATCAGGCATTTTGTCAGAAATTAATTCTATGGTTTCACCTATTTTGTCGAGAGTTTCTTCTGAAGTAGACTCATCCATGTTTAATGAAGAAACTAAAAATAACTGCTTCATTAAAACATTCTCCTGATAACAACTTGCTATATATATTTTGTGTAAGTCTTGATAATGCTTGAAGGAAAATTGCTTTTGGTAACGAGGATTCAATGTGATGGTTAATGCATCATACTCTTGGCGTCTATATGAGTCTTTATCAACTGCCTGATAAGCTCTTTCTAGCATGTCCAAAGCTGATTCAGTGTACTCCATACTAAGCTTAGTATCACCTGAAAGAATGTTCTCCCCTGCTGTAAAGCAATCTGTAAATGCTAAAGAAGAAAATTTAGCTGATTCATAGAGAAAAAATTCATTGTGGTCCATTGGCAAGCAAGCCTGAAATGCATCATAAAATTTAATTGATGTTTTAATTACATCCAACATATCTTGCTCAAATGTTCCAGATTCATCTTGGAATTTAAAAGTTTCGTTAAACTCTTTAATAGTCACATCATAAAACCAATTTAAATATTCAAAATGTAATTTAAAGGGTTTATGAAAAGCAGTGTTACTTGAGAGATAATGATCTCTACTTTTAAGAATTAAATTTTGAATTTCTTGAAAACGTTTTTCGATCTGTGAAAATTTAGAGGCTTTGGTTGGAATATCTGTATACAGCATAAAATATTCAATATCAGATAAAAGAAATGCTGCGTATTCTAAGTAAGTGTTGGAAACTAGGTAATTATTAAGGTTTGTCGGCGGTTCTGTAAACAATATATTTCTCTCGGTCAGCAAAATAGTATACATATATACAGTATTAATTTAAACCCCCAAAATACAAAAAAAACAGTTTATTATTAAATAATGAAATTTTTATCACTAGGATTATGGACATAGTTAAACTTATTGGCGATAGACTAACTCTTGAGGAAAATGGCAATAAATTTAAATCTATTTGTCCATTTCATATAAATTCTGAAGACTTTTACACCTTATTAATTGACCCTGAGAAGCAAACTTATACATGTCTTAAATGTGGTGCACATGGGGGACTTGAAGAGTTTTATAAAAATTATGAGGGCAAGACTTCTTTATGAAACTCATCATTCTTGCATTAACGATCTTAGTAATTGTTGGTTGCAATAAACCATTGGACTCCATTTCCTATTTAGCGTGTGAACAAGACTTTCAAAAAGCCGACAAAATATATGTCATGACAGATACGGACAAAGACTTTGTCATGGTCCAATTTGGAAACGCTTTTATGGCTGAATGGGAGTTATTCGATATTGTTTACTCTAATGTCTCGTCAACAGATAACCTATTTAAATTTAATTATGAGTTTTCGGCTAAGCAAAAAGAATACCCAAATGCTGAAATTGTATACAAGGCATATTGGAATGCTGAGGTTGATAGATATTTTTTAACGCTAAAGATCGATGGCAAAAGATCATCTATTGTTGAATATGAGGGTGAACTCAAAGAAACACCAGGGGAGACTTATCAAGATATCCTTCAATGCAAAAAAATGGATGTGGGGATATAAAAATATGGCCCTTGCATTGATGATTTTTGGAATTGGAATAACATAACAATATGGACCTTAAATTAATCCAATCACGCTTAAAAAAGTTTGCTGAAGATAGAGACTGGGAGCAATTTCATAGCCCCAAAAATATAACAATGGCACTTTCTGTTGAGGTTGCCGAGCTAGTTGAAATTTTTCAATGGTCAAATTCAGGCGGTCTTGATGAAATAAAAGACCCTAATATAAAACTTCAAATAGAAAAAGAGATTGCAGATATTTTTAATTACCTATTAAAGCTAATAGATATGCTCGAAATAGATATAGAAAAAGCAGCATTAAATAAGATAGATGAGAATGCTGCTAAGTATCCCGTAGAAAAATTTAAAGGTATTTCTAAAAAATATAACAAATGATTCACGTAAGATGTGCAAGGTTAGCAAGAAGAAGTGTAAAAGATCATTGGGATAGAACAGTGCTTCAAAATGTCCCAATTGACGAGATTAGAGACTTTTTAACTCCACACCAAGTACAAATGCTTACTAAGGATGGAGCAACTGATTTTAATTTCTGGGGGGACACTGAAGCAACTCTTGCTAAAACTAGGGGCATAGAAACTGGTGATGATATTATCTTTTACGGTGAAAATTCTTTTCATCTTAAAGCCAAAGCAGGAGCAGTTTTTATCAATGAGCAACTAGCAGAATACTTTTGGTCGTCTACAGATGATGGCCTAAACTTCAAGTATGTTTATGCACTAGAGCAAGTGAAAGATTTAAGCATTGCTTATAAATCATCAGACTTTCTTCTAAAAGATGGGTCTCCAAGATTGGCAAAAAACTTTCAGTCAGGGGCATATCTTGAAGATTACCAATTGATGCCAGAATTTTTATCTAAATTAGAGATTTGTTGGGAAGAAGGTGTTGTAAGTGATGAACATACCAGGCGAGGCATTCCTCGTGATACTCCTATTCATAAAGCCCAAATATATGAAGTTACTTTTTCTATTGATGGGAAAAATATGATTTATGTAGGACAAGATTTAAAGTGCGAGGACTCATACTATGGCTCATCTTTAGTTATTTATCATTTTCAAAGACTCTATGGAAAAGATATTTTCACGAAAAGGATTATTAAAAATTTAACTAATATTACTAAAGGTGAAATAAATGATACGGAATCAAAGTATATTGTTGAATCTAAAAAAGCAATTGAGAGTAAGGATAATTGGTTTTCCATTAACTATACTGGTGAAAATCAGAGACTGATCAAATAAAGCCTCCATGTTAGTTATATGTTCAAAATTTTCTTATAGGCCTATATTGAGCCTAATTTGCTGGCTAGGAGTTGTTATTAAGTGAGTGATGAAAAATATTATCAAAGGGTTGCCGATGAGCTTGATGGGAACCCTAGAAAATATACAGATAAAGCTTTATGGACCAAAGCAGAAGTCTTATCACAGGGTGATTCCGAGAAAACTAGATATAAATACATTGAGCTTAGAGTCAAGAAATTGAATGCTAAAGACATAGAAAGGGCTACAAAAGAGAATGAACAAGCAAATCTCAAACATAATCTTCAAGAAAAAAGAAAAGAGGCTTTAAAGCTAGAAGAAAGGATAAAGAAAAGAGAATTAATAGAGGAATGGGTTCTCTGGAGTTTGCTTATTGGGTCCTTTTTTATTGCGAGATTATTTGGCCTGCTTGGAGTCGCTTCGATTTGGTTAGGATATGCAGCCTATTTAAAACTCAATAAAGAAAAAAATCTTACTATGTCTTTACTCATTGCTATAACAGTTGCTTGTATATCCTATGTATGTGGGCTAATCCTAATTTCATTTGGACTGCTTAGTTTTTTGTCGTCATAAAATAATACCTGATACTAAAATAGATGAATTAATTCATGTGCTAAAATCGTACCTATGGAGATTGTCTTAGCAAAAGTTTTGTATGGCTCGGAATTGCCCAAAAGATCAAGAAGCAACCAATCTGGTTTAGCCATAGTAACTAAAAATGATGTTCATGAATACGAAGCCTTTTTTAATAAACCATGCATCCAAGGCAATCAATTATCTTTTAAAACCAAATTTTTTCTTGATGATGTGCATATTGATGATGGGGAAATAAATCCATCTTGGCAGGCAACTGGTCAAAGAAAGGATAATCCACATATTCAAATTTATAGATGGCATCCGATATACAAAGAAAAGAATCTACGAGCAGGCTGTGTGGCTATTATTCGCCCTGTTGATGATGATGAATATGATTTTTATTTTTATGTATATAAAAATAGTAATAGCTTTAAACATCTTGAAAGAGGCGCTCAATTTATTAAATATGAATTTGGAGCATCAAAAAAAGCTATTGCTATTAAAAAAAAACTTCATTTAACTCAGATAAAATCTAGTAGAAAGAGATCTGGAAGAAGCATAAGTGGTGAAAATAAGGCTATAGAGAAACATGCTGAGGATGTTACAGAAAAGTATTTAAGATCTAAAAAATTTAAAAATTTTAAACGACTGGGTAAGCCATATGATATTTTGTGCAATGATCATGAGACTGAGCTTAGGGTTGAGGTAAAAGGAACTAAAGGAATGGGAAATAAAATCCGCTTAACAAGAAATGAAATACTTCATAGTCGTGGTGAATACCCGCCCAAACACAGAAAAAATACAAAGGTCGTTTTATCAATTGTTAATAATATTAAGACAAATTTAATTAATAAAAAATGGGTAGCAAAAAATGGAAAAGTTGCACATATTGATGATATGTATTTTGAAGAAGATATTAATAAGATATTTAAAAAATCTAAATTACAACCTATGTCTTTTGATTTTAAAATCGGGAAACGTAAGAAGATAACACTATAATTAATTAATTGAAATCAATTGACCTTTTTGCAGGATGCGGCGGATTATCTCTCGGCCTTAAGTACGCTGGTTTTGATGTTGAGTTAGCTACAGACTTTAAGACCTATGCTTGTGAAACCTATTTAAGAAATTTTAATAACGCTGAATATCTTGTCGATGATATTTTAAATATCGAAAAGAATAATTGGCATGAATTTTTGCAATATAAAAATAATACTGATCTTATTGCGGGTGGACCTCCCTGCCAAGGCTTTAGCAATGCAAATAGACAAAGACTTTCTGATGATCCAAGAAATAAGTTATATAAATCATTTTTAGGAGCTGTAAATTTTATTCAACCAAGAATTGTTTTAATGGAGAATGTGCAAGGCATTACCAAAGCTTCATCCTCGATAAAAAATGAATTTTCTTCAATTGGGTATGAGGGAGATTACCTGTTATTAAATGCAAAAGATTTTGGTATCCCGCAGCATAGGAAAAGAGCTTTTTTTATTTTTTTTAAAGTTAAAAGTAATGTAAATAAGAAAATTTACTTAGATAAAATCACTGAAATAAAAGAAATACTAAAACAGAATTCAGATACTTCTAATGAATACTTATTAAAAGATGCTTTATTTGGGCTAAGAAATCTTAAGGCTAAGACCATTAAAAATAGAACAGACCTTGAATCAAACAAACATGGCTTTAGAAAAGATGATACTTATAACAACAAACAAAATGAATATATAAAAAATATAAATAGAAGAAGAAACTCTAATGCTGTTTTTAATCATCTTGCTAGGTATAACAATGAACGAGATATAAAGATTTTTGGATTACTACCACAAGGAGAAAATTCTCTGCACCAATCAATAAGACATCTGATGCCCTACAAATCTAGGGATCATATTTTTAAAGATAAATATTTTAAATTAGACAGCAATAAGGTTTGCAAAACAATAACCGCGCACATGGCATTTGATTGCAACATGTATATTCATCCAACACAGGCTAGAGGCTTAACACCTAGGGAGGCTGCAAGGGTTCAATCATTTCCAGACAATTTTGAATTCATTGGGCCCTATACTAAATGGTACGAGCAAATTGGGAATGCTGTTCCCCCGCTGTTAGCAGAAAAAATTGGTAAGGCTATTTTAAAAGTATTATGAAAGCTTTCGATTTATTTTCTGGCATTGGTGGCTTTCATGAGGGTGCAAAGAATCTTTTAAAAGAGAACTTTCAAGCAGTCGCTTTTTGTGATTTCGACGAAAAATCAAGAATAGCTTATCGCTCAGCATATAAAGATCAAGCAATTATAGAGTTTGATGATGTTAACAATATTACTGGTGAGTTGAGTTCTACAATTTTGTCATCAAAAAAGAAATCTGATATTGATAATATACTTCCAGATTTTGATATTTTATTTGGAGGATTTCCCTGTCAACCATTTAGCTCAATGGGAAAAGGTAAAGGTTTTGGAGATGATCGTGGAGTGCTTTTTTTCAACATAGAAATGATTTTAAAGGCAAAAAAACCTCAATATTTTATTCTTGAAAACGTAAGAGGCTTGATGAACATTCAAAATGGTGAAGTGATGAGCTACATAATGAAATCACTTGAACGAATGGGTTACCAGTCAACTTACTGGTTATTAAATGCAGCAGATTATGGGGTACCTCAAACACGAAGAAGAGTCTTTATAGTGGGTGAATTAGATGGCAATAATATAAACATTAATCCAAACACACCTCCACCTAAAATTCCCATACATAGAAGAAGGATTAAAAGCGTTAAAGGATTGTTATCAATGGATGTTGATAGTAAATATTATTTAAGTGAAAAAATAAAAAAAACTATCCTTTCAGATGGTACAGGCGGATATAAATACAAATCTCAAATTAATATGGATCCTGCTCGACCACTAACATATACCATGCATAAAATGCACAGAGCATCTCAAGATAATTATTACAGCGATGAATATATAAAGAGTGGGTCAAAAAATAGAATCAGAAGAATTACTCCCTATGAAGCATTACTGATACAAGGATTCAAAAAGAATACTTCGAAGAGAATTGTAAATACTGGCTTATCTGACACTCAGTTATACAAACTAGCAGGTAATGCAGTATCTCCAGCTGTCGTTAAAGAAGTTATGCGGCATTTATTGAATTTTAAATCTTAACCTGCTTACTTGCAGCTCTGAGCATATGACCTGACTTACAGATTTGCTGAGCCTGATAAGTAGAATCTTTTAAGCCTTCCAGCACATAAGTTTGATTCTTCATACCAGCAGTGGGTTGAAACTTAACATCCACTATTGATGCACTGTAAAAAGATGGAAAGTCTTTGAGTGCAAACCAACCAATCTTCTTGCCATCCGATGCATCCATGACGAACTCAAGGTTGAGCTTAGCTTTCTTAGGCTTCTTCTTGTCTACCATCATCTTGGCATAGACGTTGGCACCTTGATTCATCTCTTCAGGAATCTCTGCCATCAAGTATGGGTAGTTGGGTATGCAATGAGGTCGTTCTATATGAAAACCTAATTGAGTACCATCGTTTATTTCTTCTGCTCTCTTGGCAACAGTTAATTCATTCTCACTTAAATCATCAATGTGAAAATTATCCAAAGTTGTAATGCTAACTTCAGCATAGGACAAGCTGCTCAACAGCATCATAAATACAACTGACTTACCTTTAAACGAACTGCTTTGCCCAGAAAAAGGTCCTAAACGCATGAGGTGAATTTTTTGGAGTTTAATTTCATTCACCGGTTTAGGTTTTCTAAGCTTTCTAACAAACAAATATATCGTTAAGGCAAATAGCCATATTACTGATGCTGTGAGTATCTCAATCATTAATTCCTCCTATTGGATATTTATTAAGTGGTCTTAATACTTAAACGGAGGAAGTAAGGAGTTGTTACAGAATTAATTTAAAAAACTTTCAACCATCTTCTGAGCAGTGATGGGGTCTGTCATTTGCACTACAACTTTGTCAGGTTTTACCAAGTCCATGTCAGCTCTGATTGAAGACATGTCAGCTCCAATGAAAGCATCGGCATTGGCTGCAAACATTCCATACATGACCTGATAGATGGTGGCATCCATTTCTTCTGTCATACCAGAAGCCATGGACCAAACAGTATCCACCTCATAGCTTTTAATGGTTTGAGGCATTGGCAATTTAGATGAGATGTTTAACTGCACAGCAGACATAGCAGGTGCTTCAGTAACTGGACTCATGAAAGGACCAAAGGTAATTAAAGCGGCAATGGCTGCCATCATAAATCCTGATGCAGGAACCCATCGAGTCCAGAAGATATCTTTAGGCTCCAGTGTTTCATCAATGAACTTATGTAGCTTCTTATTAGTCTTGTACATTTCTTTGGATTGGAAGAAACCCTCAAGACGTTTGTTAGCACAGAGCAAAGACTCATAAAACTCTTTGGCTGCATCGGATGAGTTAACAATGCTTCTGACTTCAGCTGAATTGGAATAATTCATGCCATCATCTATGTAACCTGCCAATTGAAATTTGAGTCTCTTGTTCATCTCTTCTCCCTACCCAAACAATCTGCAAGCAAAGCTCTGGCTCTCTTAGCTCTTATTCTTAAATTTCCCATAGAGATATTACCAATGAACTTTTGAATAACATGATAGTCATGCCCTGCTCCTTTCATAGCTAAGATGGTTCTATCTGTCTCATCAAGTTTACTAAGACAGCAAATAAGTTCTTTTTCTTCAAATGATTTAAATTTATTTTCGCTAACCACAGGTTCAAGATTTAACTCATCCAATGAGTCAATCTTGGAATCTTTTCTGCATTTATCTATAAAAGCATTTCTTAATATTTTCTTAGCGTAAGCAAGAGGATATTCAGCAGTAAGAAACTTTTCCTTATTCTCAATAAGTTTAATAATAGTCACTTGGCATAGGTCTTCTGCATCATGATGGTTGCTGATAAGACTTAATGCATAAGTAAGTAGTTTTGGGCTAACAATATGCAGAGCCTCTTTAAGAGATGGAGGATTCAGCTTAGGTGGTGTAGCAACCTCACCAACGCGAGTCTTTGTTAGTGAGAATATCTTGAGTGAATTAGTTGCTTCCATTTATTTATTTAATACTACCTAATTCTTTGACTGAAATGGAAGAGGATAGTTATAAATAAACAAGATATATTTTGTAACAACATGCTTATAGAATCGTTGCTTAAAAAAGATCTAACTGTTGAAAGCTTATTAGTTTTTCTGAAGGAAAGGTTTCTTTAAAATTTTTTGGAGATTGAATTTCCTCAAGCTCGATTCCTCGCAGCGAGGCTGATATATATAGTGCTGCTGTGAAGGCTTGACAGTTATAGGATTTCTTTGGATTAAATTCAATATCTGTGAAGGCATTAAACTTAAGCAACTCTTTTGCCAATTTAGGATTTTGATTTAAGCCCATTAAGTAAAGCCAATCATAAAAAAAATCATTCAAACCCCAGTCTACTCCCTGAAAATGAAACCCAATCAATTCTCCACTGGTCTTAATTCGTTCATCTTTTTTAGCGGCTAGAGCAGAGCCTTGATATAAATCAATAAACGGTCCGCCATTTTCAAATACTTTGCTGCCTTGATATAAACTTTCAACAGAAGCTTTTGCTAAATTTTTTGGTTTTAATTTAAGATTAAAAGCACTAGCGTCTACCCCTACTTGATCCAATGATTTCGTAGAGATCTCTAAAATATTTTTAACGCCATCCTTCTTAAGAGCCTCCTCATGTAGGGATTTAATCGACCTTTGCTTTTGTTCCTTGCTAAAGCCTGGAAACCATGTGAAATTTATATCCAAAGAATGTACAAATGTATCTTTGTGAATACTTGGAATAAATATAGGTCTAACTGACATCTATTTTCCTTATAGCCTTAATCATATTAGGTGAAATTCTGTTTACGATCATTATTTCTGCTTGAAGACACGTTGTTTCATTCTGGTTTTGATTAACCCTTTTTATTCGGTCTTCTTTAACCGTCACAGAATCTGCGAACATGTTTTTAAATGCTGCTATATCATTTAAACTTTCCCGCTCTCCATTAAATTTTTTATTTGCAGCATTTGTATCGTAAAAATAGCATAGTGCATCAATAATTATAGTCGGATCTATTTCTAATTCTATCCATTGAGTATTTGAATATCTATTTTTATATATGTTGAATAGAAAATTATTTCTATTAGTAATTGATAAAGATGTTGCATTAGGCATATTGTCATGTCTGTCCTCATCACAAAAATAATAAGGAATATTATTTTTTTTAAGAGATTGTATTGATAAAAGGCCATGTAATTTAATTGAAGCTAAATTTCGAATATCAGTAAAATGAATTAGCTTAGAAATACCTCTTTCATGAATAAATTTTTCTCTTAGTAATTTATTTCCTTCACGAAAAATAGCTTTTTCTGTTCTAGAATATTTCTCTGCTAAAGTTTTATAAATATTAGGGTCTTTGTGGTGCTTTGATAAAAGCTTATAAATATTTTCTAAATCTTGTTTATTCCATTTTTTTCCATGATTTGCTGGCTTATTTTTCAAGATGTCAATTGCGTTCTTCCACCACGTTAGTTCAGAATATATGTGTAATTTATATAATATTTCTTAAGCTAGTAAATCTATCAACTCTTCAGAGCGGTATCAACTGTTTTAATTTGAATAAAGTACTGAGTCCAAAATATTAAAAAATTCCTCTCCTAAGTCTGAATTAATTTGCTCATCAAAAACTTTTTTATGTAACTCATATCTTTGTTTGATAAACGTATTAGATAAAAATTCTTTTTTAGTCTTTAATTTGTTTTCTAAAATCTCTCTTCTAAAGGGACCTTGAGCAAGGTTTTGCCAGTTTTCACAGTCAAAATTTTTTTTAAATTTATATTGAAAATCCAACATTTTAGGGATAGCTTGTTGAGGTGTGTAGGATGACACTCTAGTTGATTCATCGGCTATTTTAGGTTTTGAATTAGACTTTTTTTGATCTTTAATTAATTTTAATGATTTTTCCTCTTGAGGATTAAGAGTATTTGCTTTGAAGTCTTTCTCTTCCTCTATTTCTGCTTGTTGTTGTTCTAATATCAGCTGAATATTTTTTTTATTATCTTGAATGCCTTCTTGGATTTTTTTAATTTGGCTTACTGAATCTGAGGATGACATTAGCTCTTGAACTAATTCAGCCATAGTAAAAGTCGCTAACTTATTATCATCAACAAGGTTAGAAATTGAATCTAATTTTTCTGTAATAGTATTATATTTCTCTTCAATATTACTGATTGTCTCTTTTGGGAGCGAAGATTGCGAAATTGATTTTTCTTCACCATCAGCCTCTGAATCTTCAAAGGGGTCTTGGTCAGGATTTTCTTTTTGTACAATTTGTTCTAATAGTTTTTTAAGGTTTTTTCGCACTGAAACCAAGGCATCTTGGTTTCGAATCATTACTGGTGTTTTCTCAATGATAGTCATAATATCTGCGGCTACCTCAAGGGCAAAACCAGTATCATCAATGGGATATTTTTCGTGAGAATCTTTATTTCTGTGGAATCCAATATTACGCGCAGAAACAAAAAAGGAAGTATAATTTTTAAGAGTTACGACTAATTTTTCTCCAACTTGGAGTCTCTCGTTGTATTCTTTGCCACCGATTACTTTTCTTAAATTATCTTGAAGCTTTACAATTGTAGTAACTATTTCTTCCGTCCTGCCGCTACGAGAATGCTTGTATTGAAAGCTAAAATTTTGTGAGTACAAAGGCTGAATTCCTTGCAGATCCCTGGTTTGAATAGCCGTATCAAAAGACTTGATTTTATATGGGTCGCCTTCAAATAATTTATGATCTCTTGCAAATTCAAAAAAAGATTCAAGTGTCTCTTGGATTAGCGCTTTAATGAAAATAATTTCATTGCCATTTAAAAAGAACCGCCAAGATTTATCAATCATGCAGCTTAAGAGAACTCACTACCGAGAAGTTTTCTTAGCTCTTTAGTATCAAGCTTATTAAAATTATGTGAAAACATAAAATTATCAACTCTAGATATAAAACTTCTAAGTGACCCGGGTACAAGGTATCCTTTTTGATTACTCAACCATGCTTTCTTTTTTGCACCATCAGGCTCTGTTGAGCTTTTCATTGCAGCTTCAACTATCATCGGATAATCCTTTAACCATCTACGAGATAACATTTGCTCAGCCATCTCGCCCCTATAAGCTGGACCATTCTTTGCTTCTAGCATCACTTTTGCATTTTTCTTAAATGCTTGATAAGCCATATAAGAGGCTCTCACACAGTGCCTTGAATCGGTTGGAGTATTCTCAGGATAATTTGGAGAAATTGGCATGCCATATTTTTCTCTTTGGTATTTACTTGGCATGTAAATATAATTATCCATTCTGCGTAGTATCCAGCCCCCCTCTGCAGTAAACATATCAAAATAAAATAATGTAAGCCATTCCCACAAACCTTGAGAATATATCTCCTCTTCTGTCAATGTTTGATGCAATAGGTTGTATAAGTATTCTGCTAACTTATATCTACTATCAAAAGTTTTCGCCTTGTTTAAATCGATATATTTTGGAGTTTTAAGTGGTTTAATTAAATCTGGAGTAGTTAAATAGTCAACCGGAATACTAAAATTACCCTTTTTTTGTTTTTGGTTAGTCACAATAAACTGTTTAAAAAGTTCTAATCCATCTGCATTAAATTGCATGATTTGAATTTGATTATTAGATTTTGACATTTTCTTATATTTGCTGAACCCTATCTTTTTCAGCTAAAAATTTATTAAAGTACTTTGCGGATAGACTAAATTTTTTTGCAAGCTCTTCAGCCCAATTTTTATAATCTTCTTGGGTTTTATTTTCTTTGATAGAGCTTGTGGATCCTGGACATAGTTCTTCAGCTTTGGTCCACCAACTAAATTGCCAACAACCTTGGTCATCAGGAGTAGTCCCCTCAAATTTATTTGTCGCAATGTGCATATAACCAGAATAGATACATTGAGGTAAAACTTGACCTTGCCAGGATAGATCATTGAAAACATAGTTTTGTAATTCCTTAAATTTTTCATCATTTAGATAAAGTATAGGAGTATCAGCAGTCTCATACTCAAAAATCCAAGTTACTTGACCAAGGGGCTTTGATCGAACCAGTATCAGCGATGACAAGTCACCCTCATAGCATGCGCGTAGCTTTGAGTAGCCTATTAGATGGGTTGCATCTTTTGGAGTAACCCTTAATCGCATGCGAATCGAATTAGGTTTTGCATCAAAAGTAAAAGTTTCTTTTGGATTATGAGAAAATGAAACTGTGCCTAAATCTGCAGTAAATAAGTTTTCGCCCGAAAGGACTTCCAAGTCTAATTCAGCATCATCTGGAAAAGAATAGCTATCCAAATCTAAAGCAACCTCAATTTTATATTCCAGCTCATTAGGATCATCAGTGGCCGCAATTGCCGAAAAATGATCTACTTCAATAACTTGAGCATTAAATGGAGAATATTGTGCTGTTTTACGAATAGCCATACTAATCCTCAAGCCTCAATTCAGCAGCTCTAGATAAAACTAAACCATCTAACTCAAGATAAAAATCATTGTCTAAGATCTCAATTGTCATCTTATTGGAGTATTTTTCTGCGTGTACTTTAATATTTTTTACCTTAACCTCATTCGTATTTTCAAGACCAGAATCTGTCTCATTTAAATCATGCGAAGTGCTTAATAAACCCTTCTCAACCACTCTGATATCAAAGATTTTAGGCAGCTGATTAGCAGGATAAGGACTAGTTCCAGATTGAATTTTCAAAGTACCATTTTTTGCAGATATATTAACTCTATCGGGTGACTGATAGGTTCGATTAGTTTTTCTTGTTTTTCTTTTTTTCTTTTTCTTTTTTTCTTGTTTTGGTTTAGCTTTAGGAGTTAAGAGGCCAAAAATTGAAGATAAAATATTCTCATCTTCAACATCCAACTCATTAAGAAACTTGTATATGCATTCAACGCTATATCTAATATTTTTAATAATCTCAGGGGCCTTTAAATACCCTTTACTTTTAGCTCTATTAAATAGAAATTTTGTATGATCAGCCTTTTCTGCTGCTCTGCAAACTTGCACAACAGGATTATCAACTATCTTTAAAATGCAATCTACCGAATCACCATGCAATCTTGAAAGTTGATTAGATTCCCCTGAAATATGTAAATAATCTCTAAATAAATATTCTGAACTAATTTTATGCTCAACAGATCTTTTGCGCATAAATAATTCAACAAATGAATCTTTTGTTGAACTATCTGGAAGGGTAACTTTGATTGGTAGTTTAAGACCAATGACCTTATTTCCATCTTCATAATTTTCTCTGAGGGTATCTAGCTCCTCGACACTAAGAAAGGCTTCCTCAATATCATCAAGTTTAGTCCAATTTGGTTTTAATCTTACTAGGCTTCTTGCAGGAAAACCTGCTACATCTGCAGCAAATTCCCATGAATGTTTTTCATCTGGGAACCTATCTATTAAATGAGGAAGCACAGATTCCTCGTCCAAGACTAT